>JBGPAT010000394.1:0-3014 GCA_041480885.1 Anaerolineae bacterium | reverse complement strand
CCAGCATGTGAACCTCATCGATAAACAGAATCGCGCCGGATTGCTTCAGTTCGTCAATCACGCGCTTCAGCCTCTCCTCGAACTGGCCGCGATACATCGTGCCCGCAACCAGCGAACCCACATCGAGCTGAAGCACTCGCTTGTTCATCAGTGGCGCCGGCACGTCACCCTCCACGATACGCTGGGCAAGCCCCTCGACGATGGCGGTCTTGCCCACGCCAGGCTCGCCGATCAAGGCCGGGTTATTCTTGGTGCGACGCGCCAGGATCTGAATGACGCGTTCGATTTCCATTTGCCGACCGATGACAGGATCCAGTTTCTTCTCTTCGGCCATTGTGGTCAGGTCTACGGCCAGCTGGTCAACCAGCGGGGTCTTCGGCCCCGAGGTGGGAGTCCGCGCGGGCTGCTGCGCCCCCGCGGGCGCTGGAGAGGCGGCTGTCTCGTTGAGCACGCGCCGCGTCTGCCGCCGGATCTGCTCCGCGGTCACACCCAGCCGGCGCAGCACTTCCATTGCGGCGCCATTCACGCGCACGAGTCCAAGCAAGATGTGTTCAGTGCCAATGTAGTGGTGCCCGAGGCGGCGCGCCTCGTCGACCGCGTATTCGAGGACCTGTTGGGTATCGGCCGCCAACTCGATCTTCACATCTTCGTGGTTTTCTTCAACGCTGACGCGCTCGATAATCTCGCGCACGCGACTTGATTCCAGTCCCAGTTCGCGCAATACTCTGCCCGCTACCCCGCCCTCTTCTTCCATAAGGCCGAGAAGCAAGTGCTCGGTACCAATACTATTCTGGTGGCCCCGTTCAGCTTCCTGGTGTGCCAAACTGAGCACCCGCCGTGCGCGCTGGGTAAAGCGTTCCATACCAGCCATGGTATCTGTCACTCCTCGACTCAAATCAATCAGATTGGGTCGATGGGGATTCTACCAAAAAGCCGATTAAGCCTGTGTAGGAGAAAGATTAGAGTTTTCGCCTGTGGTGACCCCACGTAATCTAGTGAGACCCAAATGCGCACGATCCATTGATCTCTACTGCCGCTGCGTGCCCAATAGTCAGCGCTGGTCCCCGTCGCCCTGGATCTTGCCGCGAGCCTGGCGATCGAGCAGCTTGGCGATGTTATGCTCGGCCATATCATCGAGGGACAGATGCAACTCGCTCGCTACCTGTGCCAGATACCACAATACGTCGCCCAATTCCGACTTAAGCGCTTCCAGCGTTTCCGCGCTGAGGTGCCCGTCCTTATCACGAAATACCTTCTTGATCTTGCCAGCCACTTCCCCGGCCTCGTTCGTCAGACCAAGGGTAGGATAGATCACGGTGTGCCCAATCACGGGATATTTGGCTGTCCGTTTGGCGGATTCCTGATAGTCGCTGAAGTTCATGTCGGATCCTAGTATAGGAATGGGAGGATGAATTTCGTCCGTCTTCTATATTCCGTCCATTCGGAGCCAAACCGCTGTGCCAGCACAGCCTCCTCGCGGCGGGCGCGACCGAAAAACGATAGCAACGAAAAGACGAACATGAGGAGCATCGCCCAGACGGGGTATCGCAGCGTCAGCCCGAGTAGGCATGCCCACCAGCCGGAATACATCGGATGGCGGACAAAGGCGTACGGCCCGCTTTGGATGAGCTCGTGATCATCAAGCAGCCTGACCTGGCTACTCGTACTCACGCCCCAGAATCGTCCGAGCGTGCGGCGTGCCCACAGCACAAATGTCAGACTGATGAGATACATGATTAGTCCGGTAATTGCTACAGCTGTCCCGATCGGATACGGGATGACCCAAACGGGAAGCCAAAGGTAATAGAAAAAGGGCACGGCAATTGCCACCCCAGCCACCAGGACTCCGACTTGCACCCAAAGCGGCAACTTGCGGCCCTGGCGCTCGGGCAACAACGTGACAGCCTGGCCCTTCCGCAGGGCAGTCACCCATTGCGGCACGGTCAACACAAAACTGACATAGATCAATGTAGTGCCCACCAGGATAGCGGACACCCACTCAAAAGCGACCATGCGCTCCTACTCGCAATCTAGGCATTGAATGAAGAGGTCACGCCTCTCCAGAATCCATCTCTGTTGCCCGGAACAAACGCACTGTATATCGTGATTCGGTCGGCAATTCCCTCGTACTTTTCTCTCAACTCCGAGGTCAATCGGGCCTCGTCAGTGAGCACACAGAATTCGCCCAGAATTTCATCCGTGATGAGCTTGGGCATTTCGGACCATGCCCCGCGTGCGGCATGTGCCGACAACTTTGCCGCCTCGGCCTCCCAGCCGTGCAGAGCCATCACAGGCCGGTAAGAGGGCGTGGACGCATAGAATGCGATCTGGGTGCGCGCGAATTCCCGCTCGTCGGGCGAGACCGCCACAAAGGCGGTGACGGAGACTGCCAGATCCTGCCTCATCCTTCCGGCCCGGTCCGCCCCTAGCTCAATGGCGGGCAGTAAAATCTCCTTCAAGTACCGCGGGCTGTGAAATGGATGCACATGGAATCCTTGGCAAAGCTCGCCAGCTAAGCGCGCCAGGCCAGGATTGACACCCGCAATATAGATCGGGATGTCCGGGGTCTCAATCGGTCCCGGATTGAAGAACGGTGACATCAACGTCAGTTTGTAGTGCTCGCCACGGAAGTTCAGCTTCGTGCCGTTCTGCCAGCAATGCCAGAAGGCACGGATCGCCAGGATTTGTTCACGCAGCTTGCCCGTCACGGATTCGGGCCACGGCATCCCGAAACGCCGCTCAATGTGCGCTTTGACCTGGGTGCCCAGACCCAGAATGAATCGTCCGTTGGATTGGGCGGCCAAGTCCCAGGCAGTATGGGCAAGAATGGCGGGAGAGCGGGCAAATGAAACCGCTATGGCTGTGCCAAATCTGAGACGTGCCGTATGTTCGGCGATCAAAGCACACGGCAGGAACGGATCGTGTTGGGTCTCAGAGGTCCAGAGAGCGTCGAAGCCGATCTGTTCCGCAACCGTGGCAATGCCCGGAACCACCGTGAGGTCAGTCGCTGGAAT
>JBGPAT010000393.1:0-3024 GCA_041480885.1 Anaerolineae bacterium | reverse complement strand
CTGAGCGCCAATTGATACGATCTGGGTCGCGGCGGCGATGACAATAGCGGGTTGCTCGAGTCCCCATGGCAGATTGCCGCAATTGGGCGCACTCTAAGTGGGAGCGAACATGCTACAAGAAAAGACATACTGGCACGATACGGTTACGATGCCATCCGGCTCGGATCTCACGTCGCTGCCCGCAAAGGTCGACGTGGCCGTCATCGGTGCCGGCTACACGGGCCTCAGCGCGGCGCTTAGTCTGGCAAAGCGCGGTGTAAGAGTCGTGGTGTTGGACGCGGAAATCATTGGTTGGGGCGCCAGCTCGCGCAACGGCGGCATGGTCCTGCCCGGTCTGAAGCTCGGCATGGATGCTGTCATGCGCAAGTATGGGCGGGACGTCGCCAGGCAAATGTACAAATGTTCCCTTGACTCAATTGAGACGGTGGAAGAGGTCGTGAAGCAGGAGCACATCGATTGCGGGTTCACACGCACGGGCCACGTGGTGGCTGCCAGCAAGCCGCAGCACTATGAGGCTCTGGCAGTCGAGGTCGAGTTCATGGCCAGGGAATTCAACCGCACCGTCCGTGTGGTGCCGCAAGCTGAACAGCGGTCTGAGATCGGCTCGGATGCATTCTACGGCCTGCTGGTGGACGAATCCAGCGCTGGTCTGAACCCGGCACAGTACGTGGTTGGCCTGGCGCGCGCCGCCGCGGGGGCCGGCGCAGCGCTATGCGAGCAGGCGCGCGTGACGAAGCTGGGGAAAAGCGCGGCGGGCTTCGCGGTCGAAACGGCACGGGGCAAGGTCTTGGCTGACAAGATCCTGGTCGCGACTTCTGGCTACACCGGTCGTGTGACGCGCGGTCTGCAGAAGAAGGTGATCCCCATCGGCTCGTACATCATCGCCACCGAGCGCTTGCGCGAGGATGTGGCTGAGGCCCTCAATCCGCACGGCCGGATGATTTTTGACACGAAGCACTACCTGCACTACTTTCGACTGTGGGATCAGCGCCTGATCTTTGGTGGGCGCGCGGCGTTTTCCCCGGAGACCGGGTCAACCGTGCGCCAAAGTGCCGAGATCCTGAGGCGGGACATGCTGCAGGTGTACCCGCAATTGAGGGATGCGCAGATCGAATTTGCGTGGGGCGGCACCCTGGACTTTACGTTTGACATGATGCCGCACATCGGCGGCCAGGACGGCCTGTGGTACTCGCTCGGGTACGCTGGCCACGGAGTGGCGATGGCCACCTATCTGGGCAAGACCGTGGCCGAAGGCATGCTGAGCGGCGGACTAAAGGATCATCCCTTCGCGGCTTATCCGTTCCCCGGCGCGCCGCTGGGGCTGTACAACGGCCAACCCTGGTTCCTGCCGTTTGTGGGGATGTGGTACAGGATATTGGATTTGGTGGAGTAGCTGCGCGGCGCTGAGATTGAAACGATAGCCAAGCGACTGGCCCCCGCCGCAGTGATCGCCGAGCTGTGTATCGCATACGGCGCAGAGAACGACTGGCGAAGGCGGTTGGGCCCAATGTCTGGCAAGTGCCCCGTTCACGCATGAAACGCATCCTTGCCACTTGCTGCCTGGCGCTCATTTGCTTCGGCTGCTCCGCCGGTACCCCCTGCGACGGCGCACAGCACCCGGCAGCATGCGTACGCGTCCTTTTCATCGGCAACAGCTTTACGTACGTCAATGACCTGCCGGGCATGTTTGCCAAATTGGCCGAGGCTGGAGGCCGCAGGGCTGAAGTCGATATGGCGGCACCCGGGGGTTGGACTCTGGCGCAACATGCGAACTCAGCCGATTCACTTGGCAAAATAAAATCATCAAAGTGGAATTTCGTGGTCTTGCAGGAGCAAAGCACGATTCCAGCATTTGGGCAAATCCGCCGCCAGGAGATGTATCCTGCGGTGCGCATTCTGATCCAGAATATCCGGAAGGCCGGAGCCTCTCCCCTTCTCTTCGTGACCTGGGCTCGGCGCGATGGTTGGCCCGAACAGGGCTATCGGAACTACGCGGACATGCAGGTCGAGATCGAGCGCGGGTACGCAGGCGTTGCACAGGAACTCAACGTGCCCGTGGCGCCCGTCGGAAACGCCTGGTTGGACGCGACCAGACTGAGTCCGCCCGTGGAGTTGTGGCAGGCAGACGGCAGCCACCCCAGCGAGCCAGGCACGTATCTCGCGGCAGCCGTGTTCTATGCCGTCATCTTCGGCCAGAGCCCGGTGGGACTGACATACATTGCGCAGCTCCCTCCAGGTACGGCACTGAGCCTGCAAACCATTGCCGCAGAAACGGTGCTGAATGGTCCGTAGATTGGTGCTGAAGCCCTCCAAAATTGATACAATCCCATCAGTTTCCAGCCCGATTGTCGGGATGGCGTTGGCAGATCTTGATCCAGAACCTTCAGCACAGCCATCTCAGTCCGCTGGTGCTTGTGGAGAAAGGAGAAGAATCGAAGAGCCGATCACATATCTCTGCGGATGTCGCGAATCCGGCATCACTGGTATGACTTCACTCAACCGTACCCAACTTAGAGAAGGAGACTCACCATGGTAGCAGCTTTTGTCTTGATCAAAGTAGCGGCAGGCGTGGGCTGGTCGAACGCCTCTGCGATGCATAAGGCCCTGCACGCCGTGCCCGGCGTAAAGGGAGTCCACTTCCTGGCCGGTCCGACGGACATCATCGCCTTTATCGAAGTGGCCGACCAAAAGGCGATGCTCGAGAGCCTGGCGAAAATTCGGGCCGTGAAAGGCGTAGGCAGCACGGACACGCGCATGGTGTGGCCTGTATAGACCGCGCCGCACCATTCGCAGTCACCTGGTCCAACCTGTTCAGACTTCCGAGACCAGGAGCCTTCGGAAGTCTGACGGATCGCCGAAAGACAGCAGGTAGACGAGAAAACAGGACGGCAGAGCATCTGCCGTCCTGTCTTGATGCATGAGCGGATGGCCTCGTCGCCACGCTCCGCAGGTGACGACGAGCTAGAACAACTTCAGCACCGCCTGGCTCGCCCAGTCGAACAGCGGCGCGGGGAATAGGCTGAT
>JBGPAT010000392.1:0-3026 GCA_041480885.1 Anaerolineae bacterium | reverse complement strand
GCTCTGTGTCAGCGCGGCAAGAAGTTCAAGCCCCTCCTGCACATCCCTAACCTGGGTGATGTACACCTGGTCGCGCTCGAGTGTAAGGACCCCGGGCTGTCTTCGAAACGTCAAGGTGAATTGCGCCGGGCTGTACGCGATGACACCAGGCAAGGTCGCCAGATAGGGCATCACATCGTCGAGGGGCATCGAAGGTTTTCCAATGACGATAATCCTGCCGGGGTCAGCCAGACAGGGAAGCGTTCGTGCGAGGCTAAGAGCTTCCAGGTAGGTCATTTCTTGAACAACTTATCTTGCATCGAAGTCGTGCCCGCACCGGGCACGTGGATTTGTACCTTTCAGCCGCCCTCCAGCAATTCGCGTGCCTTGCCTTTGACGTGTGCCCTGAGGAAGGCCAACGCACCCTCGGAATCATCATCGAGCAGGATTTGCATTAACTCGACCACATCCGCATCATCGAGGATGATCTGAAGGCTTTTCTTCATGTCCAGCACACCTTATTAGTCATTCACGAGGACTGCTTCCAGCTCTCAAGCTGGAACCACCCTCAGCCAGTCCACCAAGGTCTCTATCTGGGAACGTGCCGCTCGCTGATCAGTCGTCCATCAATCACCAGACCAGGGATAGCATCGAGAGGGAGGTATTGGCGAATTATGCGCTCGTTGTCCATTCGCTCCACTGCCACATCAAACCGTCCGGATTTCGTGCTGGCTTCGGCCAGCCGCCTCTCCAATTCGAGACAGTTATGGCAACCTGTTCCAAGAATCTGGATTTTCACACGAGCCTCCTTTTGCGCAATGCACACGAACCACATCCTGCAGCGCCGAATATCTGAGGTCTGCAGAGATCAACCACTAGTACTTTCGGACTTGTCAGCAACCAGATCTCCTTGCCAGCATCGTCGCAAATGCAATCGGGAACAGCGACAACAGGTGGGGGTGTCATGATAAGAAGCCCACCCACTCCGGCCAGGCTAGTCCCGCCCGTCATGGACATTGGATTACACCCTTTGCCCAAAGACAGCCTCCGCAGGTGGGGAAATTGTTGCCGAAACAATCCTCCCGGTTGGCTTCCGCCATCTCGCAACTGGCACAAATGGTGCAGGGAGCAAAATCGAATTGCTCGACCTTGTTCCGAAACTCCGTGTATTCGCCCGAGAGCCAAATTTCCATAAGCGGCCGATCATTGACATTGCCCAGCCGGTAGTTGTGCACGGAACGCTTGAAATCAAACAGATAGCTCTGGTTAGAATGCAGTAACGCCAAACAGGGGCTGACGCCGCCGTCCCAGCCGACGCTCGTGGAGCATTGCTCGATGAAGGGGCAGCGGTCGACTCGCTCTTTCAAGCCGCCGGGGTGCGCCGTCCAGATCCTGAAGAGGGCTTCCCGCGTAACGGGATTAATGTCGATTTCAGGCAACTGGATGCTTGGGTTCCAGGGAGATGGATTTCCATTCAATCGGTCTGCCGAATGGCGGTACAGGACTTCAGCGCACATTTCGGTGGTATAAGGCAGGACATTCGTCAGCATGTATCGGCTTATTCCAAGCCGAGAGGTTTGCCGGATGAGTGTGGGGAAGTCGTCGATGTTGCGCTTCATCGCCACAAATACAACCCCGATATCAGCCTCACCGCCGTGAAGTTCCCGGTAGAGTTCGTGGTACGTCGCAATATTCTGCAGCACACCATTCAAAGAATCGCTCATACGAACATCGGCGTAGCTTTCTGGGGATGCGCCGTCCACTGAGACCCACAACGTGTTTAGCCCGGACTTGATCAATTGGTGGGAAAGGGCACGGTCCAACAGTAAACCGTTAGTGATCAGTTCGACACCACGGGTAACCTGCCCTGCCTCGCGCACCATCTCGCCAATACCGGAGTGCAGCAGGGGCTCTCCGAAGCCGCCGAAGAATAGGGACGGCCTTGGCTGGAGCGCTCCTAGGCCAGACAGAATACGCCCAAACGTTGCGGCGGACATGTCGCCCATCGGTTCGTCCCATACATTGCGCATGCAGGTACGGCAGGCCAAGTTGCAGCGATTGGTCGGTTCGACATAGACCTTGCGCAATTGAGAAACAGGAGGGCGAATGAGCAACCCATCGGCTTTGGCGCGCAGCGGCAATTCGCTGCCAGGCTTTATTCCGTAGTCTCGCGCCAATTGCTTGGGCAGGATGAGACGACCCCGAGAGTCGACTGTTGCAGAAGGGCAGGAGCCGAAAGCGGTGTCTGTCACTAGACTACCACGAGTTGTGCCGCACTTCGACGAAGACAGGAGGGAAGAGTTGTCACCAGGGC
Source organism: Anaerolineae bacterium (assembly GCA_041480885.1). Lineage (GTDB taxonomy): Bacteria > Chloroflexota > Anaerolineae > Anaerolineales > Villigracilaceae > Fen-1038. The sequence continues at coordinate 733 of JBGPAT010000392.1, read as the reverse complement.
TCATATTCAAGAGATTGAATATTGTGTTTCAAAAAAAAGGGGCCCCACAGGGCCTTCTCATCCGCGGACGGCCAGCTGATCCAGTCCAAGATTCTTCACCGCGTTGCATTTTGGGCACGGACAAGCTGCATTTGCATGGACGTGCGCGATGCGGGTCCGGGAACCTCCTGTCGCGGCGTTGATCGCGTCAAGCACCGGAAATATCTCTGCCATGACCACGCGGTAGTAGATATTGGGTCCCTGACGACGAAAATCGACCACCCCGGCCTCTCGCAGAATCATCAACTGCTGGGAGATGCTCGCCTGGCGCAAACCCAGAGTCGCTTCCATGTGGCAGACGCACTGCTCACCGTCGCGCAGCACTTCCAGAATTGACAGGCGGACCGGATGGCTCAGCGCGCGGCAAAGATCCGCCTGCAGGCGATACACATCGGAGACGGGCGGCCCAGGGTCAATCATATTCAATACTCTGAATATCATTGTAGTGGCTTCGGCCAAGCGCTCGCAGTGCCAGATGTCCTCAGTATTCCGTTACAAAACGTAGATAATAAGAAACGGCGAGACTGTCGCCGTTTCCTGGTGCTCGCACGTGGATGCTTGTTGCTACGTGGTTTTCAAGTATTGGTCAATCGCCATGGCTGCTTTCCGGCCGGCGAGCATGGCGGTTACCACAATATCCGGCCCTGTTACGCAGTCGCCGCCTGAGAAAATGCCTGGGCGTGACGTGGCGCCG
>JBGPAT010000391.1:0-3039 GCA_041480885.1 Anaerolineae bacterium | reverse complement strand
CTGGCTGGCCACATCGAGAAGGGCATGGTAGGCACCCTGGTCGTAAAATAGGCAGCATGCCACTTGCGACAACTCCCGCCCGAACTTGAAGGCGGGAGTTGTCTCATTTAGGCTTGATGTTGTGCACGCTTCATGCCCTTGTAAGGTTGAGGAATGCGCCATAGTCTAGTCATGATTCCGGGAACTGCCTTCTGCTTTCCGCGTTCGGTCAAATGAGGCGTTGATTCCGAGATCATCGATGAGCTGATCGACACTTTCAAGTTCGGTCGATGAATAGATCCGTGCGGCCTTTGAAGCCGCCGCACAGAGGGAGTGCACAGCCGCACGTGATGTTCGATGATACGCTTGGAGAAAAGGAGCAGCCGGAATGATTCCATCGTTGATTGTCACGGGCGCACTGATCGTCGCCCTGGTAGTTGGGACATGGGTGGCCAGATACAGGCGCAATTCTGCGTGGAGGCAGCTTGCCACTGACATGGGGGCCGAGTTCGTTCCTGGAGGACTCTTCGCCTGGAGCAAAGTCCAGGCTCACGTCCGGCAGACGACGGTTACCCTCGACACCTACAGCGTGCCATCCGGCGACAGCAACACCACGTACACTCGCATGAGGGCTCCCCTTCTGAACCAGGATGGCTTCAACTTCTCGGTGTTTCGGGAGGGCTTGGTTGCCAAGCTGGACAAGAAGCTGGGGATGAAGGATATCGGGATTGGAGTCCCGGATTTTGACCGCGAGTTCGTAATTCAGGCCAACGATGAATCACGGGTGCGAACCCTGCTCGCCGATGCGGGAATCCGAGAACTGATCCGTGCGCAACCGCATATCAGGCTGGCGCTCGTGAAGGGCGATCTGCGCTTCGAGGCCCAAGGCGTGATCCGGGACGTGCCGCGGCTCAAGTCGCTTTTTGATTTGTTTGAGAGGCTGCTGAACCAGTTGGAGGGATGAGCCGCAGAACCGGGTACACTCTCGTCCGCTATCCAACAAGACTCCCGCCTTCAGGCAAGCGGGAGTTTTCGGTCGTGTTCAGTGCTCCGTGGGCCGCTTCTCCTATTGCGTTTGCGATGGCAGCTTGGCGGTCTTGATCATCTGTGGCACCACCCTCATGCAAGGTCCAGGACGCTGTCAAGGCCGCGGCGGAGGCCGACGAAGGTTCCAACCTTGCGGATCGCCAGCAGGGCCCCGTCCACGTAGGGCTGCGCGCTGCTACCAGAATCATGGCGAATCGAAAGCCTCTGGTCGGGCATCCCAAAGATGACCTCAGCCGAGATGGTGTAGCCGGGCAGGCGGACCGAGTGCACCTGCGTACCTTCGAGGCGCGCGCCGCGCGTTTCCACGATCCCCTGGGTGTGCTCCAAAGGAACCGTCAGCTCGGACGGCCGGATGCGTGACAGTCTGTTCGCGAGCTCGCGCACGGTTCCGCTCGGTGCATCCGGCTTGTCGTCGTGGGCGTAGTCGATGATCTCCCACTGGGGTATGTATCGGGCGGCGATCTCGGCGAACTTCTGGAGCAGCACGGCGGTCATGGCAAAGTTGCCAACGGCCAGCACCGAACGCTTGCGTTCCATGGCCACGCCCGCCATTTCTGCATAATCTGCCTCGCTAAGTCCCGAGGTGCCGATGACCACGTTGGCCCCGCGTGCCAGCGCCGACAGCACGTTGTCCTTGGCCACGTCCGGCTTCGTAAAATCGAAGAAGACATCGCAGGGTAGCACCAGCGCTTCTGCGGTGCTGGCATATACCGGACAGGCCAGGCGCGGTTCGGCCAGGACGTCGCCCAGGTTGCGGCCGGCGTGCGTGCGCGACACCGCGGCCACGACAGCGACATCAATTGTGGCGGCGATGCCACGAGCCAGGGCTGAACCGGCCCATCCGGTCGCGCCCGCGAGACAAACTCGGATCTTCATGGCTGCTCAGCCTCCACGCCCATCCATGCAAATTGCCGATCTGGATTACTTGTGCTTTTGCTTCGCCCGCTCCCACTGGCCACACACCAAAGCCGTGCGATCACTTACCGCTCTTGATCATCTGCCGCGCCACCTGCATCAACTCGTGCGCCGAGCGTAGCGTCCCTTCTCCGACTTCACCCAGCATCTGTGACAGCTCCAGCAATTGCGGCTCGCCATCGAGCCGTTCCACGCGCGTCAACGTGCGATTGCCCTGGATCAACTTCTGCACCTGATAGTGCTCGTCACCAAAGGCCGCCAACTGCGGCAGATGCGTCACACAGAATACCTGATGATTGCGTCCCAGGTGCCACAGCTTGTATCCCACCACCAGCCCCACGCGCCCGCCGATGCCCTGATCGATCTCATCGAAGATCAAGGATGGGATTTGATCTGCCCGCGCCAGGATATTCTTCAGGGCCAGCATCAAGCGCGACGTCTCGCCGCCAGACGCAATACGCGCCAGCGGCTTGAGGCCCTCACCGGGGTTGGGCGCCACCAGGAATTCCACGCGGTCGAAGCCGCCTTGATCGAACCCCACGCGCGACCCGTCTGCCAGCGGCACGCCGTTCGGGTCGGGCTTCGTCTGGAAATCGATCCCGAAACGCGCCGCGGCCATCTTCAGATCGTCCAGTTCGGTTTCGATGCCCTTGCCAAGCTTCTCCCCGGCCGCTTTGCGTTTGTCCGAGAGAGCCTGTCCCTGGTTCGACAAGGTTTGCAACAGCTGCCCCTCTTCGGTCTCCAGCGCCTCAATCCGTTCGCCCGCATTGGAGATGGTCTCCAGCTGCTTGCGCGCCTCCGCCCCAAACTTCAACACCGCCGGGATGTCACCCCCATACTTGCGCGTCAGGTCATGGATCACGTTCACGCGTTCTTCAACTTCATCCAGCCGCTTGGGGTTGTATTCGATCTCATCCAGGTAGTTGCGCAGGCTGCGCACCACCTCTGCCAGCGTATCCTCGAGCCCGGCGGCCTGGTCCGCCAGGTCCGCCTGCGCGTGATCGATCTTGGCGAGTCCGGCCAGGGCCTGTGAGGCCTGACCGACCAGATCGCTCGCCGCTGACGACTCGGGTGAGCCTTCATCTAATACTGAAAGCG
>JBGPAT010000390.1:0-3065 GCA_041480885.1 Anaerolineae bacterium | reverse complement strand
TCCATGTGCCGAAACTGATGAACCATATGTCCGCCACGAGCACGAGAAGAATGCCAATGGGCACCACCGGCAACACCAGCCTGGACTTCACAGCCGGGACGCGGCTCGCGTGCGGAGTGTCCTGCGGCGCGCGTGTCACTGAAGCCTCTTTGCCTTGATCCAAGCCGAGTCTCCTCCTGTCCTGAGGATGTTACCATGATTCAAACAGGCGACCTGCCAAGCAGCTCATGCGGCAACGCCCTCATTATCTAAGCTGCTAAACGGATATTCAACCGATAATAGAAAGTTGCTTCAATGTGCGCCAGACTCCTGCTCACGCTGCCGTCGTCGTGCATCCCATTGAAAGACGATGCTCTTGCTGACCTATCGTTTGTACCGCTCCATGTCTCATCAGGATCGGCATTTTCCATTATGGCGAATTCGAGAGGCTGGTCAACACGCACTGCCCATCGCAAGAGGTCCGAAGTCTCCTGGACCTCTCAACTCCCGAACTACAATCTTGTTTGGCGCCCGAGGTGCCAATTGCGCCCCGTCTGGCTTCAGCGACCCGCGGCACGACAGGCGACTGCGTTGATCGTTGACTGTAAATGTAGACGAGCCTCCGGCCCCGACGCCCACGTTCAATAGTCCGCTGCAACGACGGTCCAGAGCATTCAATGAATGCATCCGGCTGTTGGTGAAAGAGTTCGAGAGGCAACGAGGCTGAATCATCGGGCTCGGTGACATCTGTCGCGGCGTTAATATGGCAAATGACATAGAGAAACACTTTTTTGGCACTGCCTCTGCACTTATAATCTGGTCTATATGGCGGGCCACAAATGCCTTAGTCGGGTGGGGAAACTTGGAAGGACCTCATGGCTTTCAAGGCCTTTTTTGGGCTGAGTTCCAGCCGGCGAGCTGTACTGGCCAGCGGCCACGTAGTACCCGAGCCTGCACGCTGTGTGCAGTGCGGAATCTGCTCCTACTATTGCCCGGTTGAAATCGACGTGCGCGTCCACGTCTGGCGAAACGAGTCCATCACGCATAGCGTTTGTCTGACGTGCGGCGAGTGTGTGATGCGCTGCCCTCGCGGCGTACTTCGCATGGAGCAAACCGATCTTTTCAAGGCGAGCGCGCGATGAAGTACGTCATTGTGGGTACGGGTGTTGCAGGGATTGCGGCTGTCGAAGCGATCCGATCCGTGGACGACACGGGCTCGATCACGCTGATCGGCGACGATCCACACGGCTACTATTCCCGTCCCGGCCTGGCCTACTACTTGTCGGGGGAAGTGAACGAGAAGCAGCTGTTTCCACGGATTTCGGATGAGTTTCGCCAGTTCCATATTCAGTCCGTCAAGGGACTGGTCGCAGGCATCGCGCCGGCGGAGCACCGGATAGACTTGCAGAATGCGCCCTCCATCGAGTACGACGCTCTATTGCTGGCGACCGGTGCACGTGCGACTCCGCTGGCTGTCCCCGGTGCCACATTGCCCGGAGTCGTCAAACTCGATGATCTGGAGGACGCGCGGACGATCTTGAAGTTGGCGCGGCGCGGAGTGACCGCGGTCGTGGTCGGCGGAGGCATCACGGCGTTGGAAATCGCCGAGGGTTTGATGGCTCGCGGCGCGAGAGTCCACTACCTGCTGAGGGCCGACCGGTACTGGAGCAGCATCCTGGATGAAGGCGAATCCAATCTTGTGGAGAACCGCCTGAGGGAAGAAGGCGCGGAAGTTCACCACCACGCCGAATTGGTGGAGGTGCAGGGTCGTGGTCACGTGCAGGCGGTCCGCCTGAAGGATGGACGCGTATTGCGCTGCGGCCTGCTGGCCTATGCCATTGGAATAGTCCCTCGGGCACAACTCGCGAGGCAGGCGGGCCTGTCTGTGGACCGCGGCATATTGGCCGATCCGTATATGCGCACCAACATTCCGGACATCTATGCCGCGGGTGACGTGGCTCAGGTCTATGATCCCCGATCCGGCCATACGATACTGGATAGCCTTTGGGGCACGGCGCGCGACCAGGGTCGGATCGCAGGTTTGAACATGGCGGGCAAGCAGGCAGCCTACGTCAAATCAGTCCCGTCAAATGTCACGCGGCTGGCCGGGTTGACCACGACGATCATCGGTGCCGTCGGCAAGGGTCGCGACGAAGACGTGATCGGCATCGCGCGGGGTGATAGCGAATCCTGGCGGGAACTTGCGGATGCCATGGCGGTGCAAACCGCCTTCGATGTCAATCATGTGCGCCTGCTGGTGGGAGAGCGGACCTTGGTCGGGGCAGTTGTCATGGGTGATCAGCTTCTTTCACTACCGCTGGAGAAAATGATTGCGGGCGAGGTGGACATTTCGCCGATCCGTCCACAACTGCTTTCAAACGGTGCACCGATCGCCGCAACGATTTCAGATTACTGGACAAAGTGGAAACAAGTGCACGCCTCATGAGATCGTAGATCCTGCTTACCCGGGGAGGGGACCAGGATCGACGGAGGGCTTACTATGTTCCGCAGTGGTGGGGAGCTTTGGGCGGCTGCTGCGGCAGCGATCCTAATCACAGGCCTATACGGCGGGGTGGTCCTATTGACGCGCCAAATTCCGCCCGCCAGGGACATCTTCGGGCTGAGCCTGGGCATCCTGGGCTTCATCATGATGTTGATGACCGAGGTCTTGTACAGCCTGCGGAAACGCAGTCGTCTGGCGCGCTGGGGACGCATGTCAGACTGGCTGAAATTCCATATCTTTACGGGCTTGGTGGGGCCTTACATGGTACTTCTGCACACCTCGTGGAAATTCAATGGATTGGCGGGCGTGACCACGCTGTTTGCGATCGTGATCGTGGTAAGCGGTTTCATCGGTCGATATATCTACACGCGCATTCCTCGCACCGCGGATGGCACGGAGGTCGAAGGTGGACTCTCCTTGGAAGCCCTGATCCGGACGCGCCGCCTGATGGCAGCGAGTGAAGCCTTGGTCGTGCCATACGGTGGTGTATCGCTGGTGCATCGGGCGTGCGGATTGTCGCGGAACGTCATTGCGAAGGGTATCCGGGAGATCCAGAGCGGGGCCCCGCTGGAGGCAGGCCGCG
>JBGPAT010000389.1:0-3087 GCA_041480885.1 Anaerolineae bacterium | reverse complement strand
GCTATCGGTTGTTTTGACTTGCATTTCATTCATAATTTGCCTCCTGGGTCGTCTCACCAAACCAAGCTGAACACCGCCCACTTCCACGAGCGGGTCTCTTGCCGGATCGCCGCGACCGTCGCCACGCACGGAACGAACGTCACCTGCACGACAAGACTGCACCGCCGTTTACGTCGTCACGTGCTCCTGCCGCTCCACGGCGATGACCTTGCTGACCATCCATGCCACCACGCTCAGCCCGGCGACGAACAGCACGAGGAACAGGATGAGTGGGCTCCATTGCATCTTGACGGGCTCAGCGGTGATATCGACGTAGCGCAGCACGTCAAAGTTCTGCAACGCCTGGCGGCTGATGGCGTTCAGCGCCAGCACACCAAACTGTGCCAGCCCCGTCACCCATGCCAACGTCTGCGGGACTTGCTTACGCTGCGCCACTAGCAGCAGCCAAGGCAGACCCGGCGCGACGGCCGTCAGCGCCGTAAGCACCAACTGGCTGAGCATGAACTGTCGCGCGTCTGGCGCCAACGCGATAAAGATGTACCACGATCCCATGATCGCAAAGACGATTAAACCCAGCGTGTAAAGAATCGGCGCAAATCCAGAGGCCCACTGCCGATACTCGACGCTTTCCCTGCCGGCAAAGAACGCCGTATCCACCACGATGTACACTGCGGTCGTCGTGAGCGCCAGGCCGAACATCATCAGCCAGCGCGGCCACAGCGTGGGGTCAGCCAGATTGAGCGCCGTGCCCGTCACTGCGCCGCCGACACTCGTCGCCCGCCACAGGTCGGCCCACCCGCGCACGTTGACCATCAGGCTAAAGTTGTTGGCGAACAGGAAGCCGATGGCGATAAAGAGGAACGCGGCCACCCAGCCAGCGGCCAACCCCAGCTTGGGCTTCCAGTCCTTGCGCACACTGATAGCGTGCAGGTACACACCGTAGTAGGCAAGCAGCAGCAGCAAGATGACGCTAAACCATGGCCAGGCCATCAACACGGTCGAAGGGTAAAACAGCCGATAGTACGCCACCTGCGTGAACAACAGCGGGACAATGCCCAGATTGATGCCCAGCGCCACGACGACCGGCATCGCGTTGATCAGCCGGTGGGCTAATCGCTTCGGATGCGCACTCCCCCACAGCTGCAAGATCGCCACCAGGATCATCCCGGCGTACCACAGGTTCATCGGCACCATGTGCAGGCTAAAGCCCAGCACTTTGAAGAACTCGACAAACCAGAACGGCGCAGGATACCCCAACGGGCTGGCCGGTCCAATCAATGTTCGAGGGTCCATCGTTATCTCCTTGCCGGTTGGCCAATCGGAGGCTTGTACGGATATTCCAACTGGATGGTTGCGATGTACTCGGCTAGCAATTCCACCTCGGCGTCATTGCCGGCCCACGGCGGCATAAAAAACCGCGTCTTTTCTGGATGTGCCACCATGGTGCGGATCATGTCCGGCTTCCAACCGCGCGTGAGCTCGCCCACTCCCGAAAGCCCAGTCGAGACGGCGTGACAATCATTGCAATGATGCAGGAACAACACACGCCCCAGGTCTACTTGGGATTCGGCAGGCAGCGCAAGCAACTTGTATGGATCGACTGTACCCTGGGTGAGCACCTGCGGGTATCTGGCGGTCACGTACGCCTTGGTCCACACACCGGATTCCAGAAAGCCCGCCTGCTGGGTTCGGGCCATCTCCTCGGGCAGGATCTGATTGCCGAGCACAACCTGGTTCACGATGTACGGCTTGCGCACCGCCTCCCGGATGAATTCACCGGTGCCAACTGCCGTCAGTCCCAGCAAGAACATGACCAAGGCAAACCCCGGCGAGATCCAATCGGGATGAGTGTAAGGTCCCAGGTAGAACAGAAAGAACACCAGCACCGTCACGGCAAAGATTAACAGCATGAGCAGGTTGAGCGTAGCGGCGCCGGTAAGTGCCGCCCGCGCGGATTCAGGCAGGCCCAGCAACCACCATACACCGCCGATCAGAATCAGGTTGGAGCCAATAAGCGCTGGCCGGGTCGAGCGACGGGCCAGCAGGTGTCGCAGCGATTCGTCTCTCTGTGTGAACGACGAATGCAAGTACACGTAGAGCGCGGCCAGCAGCATCGCCCCGCCCGTGCGCGCCAACGTCTGTGGAATCGTCTCCGGGTTAAAAAACGCCGCCCAGAAATCCCGTGTCTGCGTCCACGCGCCAGCGTTGAGCATGAACGCCGTGATGGCGGTGATGATCAGCAGACTCATCCACGCGGAACCGGCATAAATCCAGCCGATCAACTGGTGCGTCTTTGGATCGAGTCGGCCCCAGTAGTAGTAAAAGATAAAAGCCGAGACGATCTCGATCACAAAGAACACGTACTCCATTGCCCAGCCGAAGACAAAGATGTGGATGAGCACCTCGGTGGCCAGGGGTGAGGCTAGGCCGATCGTCCACCAGATGCCGACGCCTGTGATGGCGCCATAGACAACCGTGATCAGGATAAAGAACCATGCGTGCTGTTGAAGATAATTCAACAGTGCAGTGTTCTTGGTGCGATTGGCATAGCGGGTCTCGTTGGCCAGGAACAGCCCGCCGCCCACCGCGTACATGGCCACAAACACGTGAAACGTAGCGATGCCAGCAATGAGCATCGGCGAGGTGATGATCGGAACGTACCACCATGGGTAGTGCATGACCTTGCCTCCTTTCCGCACAATGCGATAGAACTTTCCTCGGCAAACTACTCTGACAAATTCTAGCCGCTTGTTCTCTCCAAGACAAGTGGCCGTTTCTTGGGGCGAAATTCAGGTATTTATGCCCGCAGCGTGGCGATCAACCGGCGCGGGCAGAGCAGCAAGTCGAGCGCCGCCTTGATGTCCGGCGCGATGACATCGGCGGCGGTCACGCACGCGGCGGCCAGCCCTTCGCCGCCCAGCACGGCAATGCCCAGCGCCGCCCGTTGCAGCATGGCCGCGTCGTTCGCCCCGTTGCCGAAGGCGGCCACTCGTTCTGCGCCGAGTTCATCCACCAGCGCAGCTTTTTGCGCGGCTTCGTCTCCTGGCTGCAACAAGCGCGTCTTCACTTTCAGGCTGGCAGCCATTG
>JBGPAT010000388.1:0-3103 GCA_041480885.1 Anaerolineae bacterium | reverse complement strand
GTCGTGACCCTGTTGGCTCCGTCGGATCTTGTGATGAACTTGAAGGTCTTTCAGCGACGCGCACTTCCGACACCGCCAGCCATCCCGCTCCCGCACTCTCGTCAAAGCACGGCGGAGCAGTGGATCAAAGAAGCCAAGCAAGCCGTGAAGATGACGCGGCTGAGTTGCCATCGGTTCCGGTCGAACGACGTGCGGCTCTGGCTGAGTGTGATCGCCTACAATCTTGGGAACCTGTGGCGGCGGCTGGTGCTGCCGCAACGGATCGACCACTTGTCGCTCACCAGCTTGCAGCAGCGGTCGGTGAAGACGGGCGGCCGTTTGATCGAGCATGCCCGCTACTACTTGCCTTTACTGGCGGAAGGACATCTCACCCGCCGGCGGTTCCGGGCGATGTTGGGCAGGACCGCGCAGCTGCCGATTCCGACGGGATGGCCCAAGCCAGAGCAAGCAAGGGAATCGATTCCGAGGCCCTCTGCGCCGCGGCGGCTGGCGATACACCGGCCGACTGTAGCGAGCTTCCCACAGCCTGCTGCGCCGGCGATGCGGGTGCGCTGCAGCCAGTCTTCTTCGATGGTTCAGAAACTGGCACGACGGCGCGGTATGCACTCCATCTGGAACCAGTCGCGCGTCGGCGGCCTCCGGAGCAGCAAGCAACTCCGACTCCTCAACGAGTTTGTACGGCCCATGTGCAGAGGTGGGATTCTGGCCCGATCCAGGATTTCAAAGGGGTTCGACGCAGGACTGATCGCGGCTCCCTCTGCGGCACCAAAGATCGTCCCAGAGGGCTTAGGTCATTCAGTTGCTATTCTTCCATGTACCTACCAAGGTGAACACAGACTCCTCGGGCAAGTCGATGTGCGCGACGCCACCCTGAACCGTCACGGTATCCGTTTTCATGCAGTTCACATTTCGCGTCGTCTCGTATAGGTCCCACGTCGTAGGTGCCTCGTCACCCGCAGACAAAACTACCTCGAGTCGGCTCGGACCTCCTTCTCTGACGCCGACGACAATGAGAGAGTTGGTGGTTGCGTTGCTGAAAGCGGAAATGGTAAGGCCGGGCGCTCCGGCTCTGGCTGCAATTCTCTGTGAGCCGGGGCGCACAAAGTGGTAAAGCTGCCGGGTGGCAAAATAGCTCTTCTTGGGCGAATAGACATGGCTGGCGCTGCGGAACAACCCGTAGTAGCACAGCCGTTTCGCACACTCCTCGTAATCATCGAAGGCATCGAAATAGAAGAGGGCATTGGCGCCTTGATTGAGGGCCGTCAGCGCACGCCGGTTGGCGGCCAGTGAGAACTTCTTCCACTGGTTCTCAAAGGTTCTGTCTTGGTCATTCAGGTCACCGTATTCCGTGAGCCACACGGTGACTTGGGAATACTTGCTGGCTTTGACCCGCTCGACCTGCGGACCAATGGACTCCTCACTATAAGTGTGGAAGGCGAAGGCTCCCACCTGCTTCATCAACTCATCGTCTTTCAGGATCGGGCCGGTGTAGTTATTGGTGATGATGGCGTTGTCGGCGACGGCCAACCGAATGTCCCCCAGTCCTTCTTTCTTCAGCCGCCGCGCCACGGCATCCAAGACTTTGGGGGCTTCATCCGGATCGATACGCGGGCCCTCCGGCGGGTAACAATCCGTTTCGTTGAACGGGCTGAAGAATTCGAAATTGATGTGCTCCTGGGTACGCGCGTACTCCACAATGGAGACAACTTCCTCGGCGAACTCATCGTACATGGCGGGACTCAGGTGCCCCTGCTGGCCAGGGGGAACATTAGCCTGGCAGACTTTGTGACGCGGTGGGGGCGCTTTGTCGTCCGTCATCCAGCCAGGTACCGGCCCCATAAGCGCTATTACCAGGCGGATGCCCTTGGAGTTCAGGTAACGCAGCCCGTTCCAGGTCGCCTCGAATATGGGCGTGGAGTAGCGGTCGTTGTAATACTCCCAGTTCATGACATTCGGATCGGCATTGTCGTTGACCTCTTCCCAGTCGCTGTAGACAAGATACGCGACCACGCGGAAAAACTTCGCCCCCAGGTCGTCGATCAGCAGGTCGAACATCACCTTCTGATCGTCCCGAAAATAGGGACCGGTATAATTGACCCCAAAACCTTCAATCGTTTGGTAGCGTTTGTGAGGATCCAAAACAATACGTGCTGCGGGTTCCTTGCCTTGCGCCAAGAGCCTGGGATTCGGCAACAGCAGTAGAAAAATGGCTGCAAAATGCAAATGTCTGGAGGTCATGGGCGAACCACCTTTGATGAAATTTCACGCTGTGGCCATTCCGTTCACCCTTATGAGTTTCCCCTGGCCCTGTGAAAAGCTTACCGCAATGACGTCCTTCGTCCTTCTCTCGTAAGTTATCGGGGTGCATTTCGGCCCCCGAAGCGTCACTCTATTATGACCTCGCCAGTCCGCATCCTTCGGATAGTCACCGCAAAATCTCTACTCCCGAGATCCCTCACGGTGTAGCCCTCCGCATTCAGGTCGAGACGTAGCGAGAGCTTAGCGCCCTTCACGGTGATCCGGGTGGGGCGATACGCCAGCCGAAGATACTCTGTCCCTGCCCCATCGGTAGCGGTGTAATGTAACTTCTTTGCGGAATAGGAGACGTCCTTGAGCACTCCTTCTGAATACAAAATATGGTTTTCCCGAGATGGTGCCCATTCGGGAACTGCCGCAAAGGCATGGTAGAACATTCTGGGGCACTCGCCATAGCAATCCGACCACCAGTTTGAAATGTCCTTGCTCACGGGGCTTTCTAAGGCCTGACCGCCGGGATTATTGCAGTACGTCACCCAGTTCAGAGAATGGTAAGCTCTTTCCTTATAGGTTTCATCACCCGAAACGGCGTACCACCGGGCACACTCCGCGGCATAGCGCGCAGTTTGATAGTCCATCTTGATGAGAAACCCGTCCTGCTCACCGACGATATTGGCTCCCCATTGAGTCGCAGGCTCCCCGGGGGCAGTGCGAAAAACAAAATTGTCTTCCGTCCACTTGATCAATTTCGGCACGTCCGTCTTCCACTGGGGATCAAGTTCGGGATGGTCGAACAAACACAGAGTGACGTTACTGGCGCTCAGGTTGCTCTTGTAAGTGTTGCTGT
>JBGPAT010000387.1:0-3112 GCA_041480885.1 Anaerolineae bacterium | reverse complement strand
CCACTGGTCCCCGGCGCGCACACGGGTGACCGCCTAATGAAAAGCAGGCGTGAAGTCTGTACGGTGCGTTTGGGTGGCGATATTCCACGACCGGGGGGCGTTCAAACTACCGGCAGGTCTCTCTGCCGCTTCACCAACATCCCCCTATTGAAGCCGGGTTCCGGACTTTTCGGGTGCAGCTCGCGATCGTCCTCGCAACTGTCATTTCAGCCAGGATTGCGCGGCGATGGAAGAACCATGTCAAGATCGTGTCCGCTTGCTGCACGGCGGCCGCCACGTCGGCTTTGAGGAAATCCCCCGAACTCGTCAAAACTGACCAACTTCATAGCCTCTCCCACATGATCCCTCGAAGGTGACGATTGTCATATTGTATTGGAGGCAGGCCTCTTGTATAGTCACAATGACGGGGCTATTCGGGTTTTAGAGTCTGGAGCCTAGTCGACAAGTTTGCATCATCTTTTTTGAGATCTGGAGAGGAGAAACTCATGCTATCCCTATGTAACCGCGCGCGAGTTCGGAAGAGCGTCCTGAGCATTCTGATGCTAGTCGTGCTGCTGGCGTCTTTCATGACCGGCAGCGCGCCTGCTGCGCACGCGCTGGAGGCGCAGGCAGTAAAGCAGTGGACCTTCATGGTTTATCTGGCGGCGGACAACAACCTGGAAGCAGCGGCCGTGGCAGATTTCCTGGAGATGGCCAGCGCCGGCTCCAACAGCAATGTCAACATCGTTGTCCAGTTCGACCGGATACCCGGCTACGACACCCGCTACGGGGACTGGAAGACTACCAAGCGGTTCTACGTCACGCATGGTATGACTCCCACCCCGGCCAGCGCGCTGGCTGACATGGGCGAGTTGAACATGGGGAGTCAGACTACCCTGCTCAACTTCGTGACCTGGGCCAAATCCCACTACCCGGCGAATAAGTACGCTTTGATCCTTTGGGATCACGGCGGCGGCTTCCAACCCACCAGTGAGGGAGTTACCGCCTCGGATGACGGTGACATGCACACGCAGGGCGTCTCGTGGGACGACACCAACGGCGGCGATTACATCAGCAACAAGGAACTGTCGACCGTGCTTGCATCTGTGACCAGCAACGGCGCCCACAAGATGGAGCTGGTCGCTTTTGATGCCTGCCTCATGGCGATGCTTGAGGTGGACCAGCATATCAAGAATTATGCCAATGCACGTGCCAGCTCAGAAACAACGGAACCGAATGCTGGCTGGCCATACAACACCATTTTGGCCGACCTTAAGGTGCATCCCACCTGGAACGGCATCAGCCTGGCCAACGACATTGCGACCCGCTACTACGCCTCGTTTGGCAACAATCAGACGCAGTCCTCGGTCCAGTTCGGTACGGCCTACAACACAATGCTCACCCGCCTGAACGCATTTGCCAATGTGCTTAGGACCAACATGGCAACCGAGCGGACGAGAATCGCTGCTGCGCGGACCGCCACTCAACACTTCGCGTATCAGGACAACATTGACCTGGCCGATTTTGCACAGCAGGTGGCCAACCGTCAGCCAGCGACCGCTGTTGGCAATGCGGTGAAAGCTGCGGCCTTGAACCTGCACAACGCGATTGTGGGTGTGGTGAAGAACAACAAGCACGGCGCCAGCTGGCCGCGCGCCCATGGAACCGCGATCTTCTTCCCACGCACAGAAGCCATCTGGGGAGCCTGGGCAGCCTCGTACCAGACCAATCAATGGCTGGCACGCGATACCACATGGAATGACTTCCTGAACGCTTACTTCAGCACCAATATGACGATCACCCTCACTTGGAATCAATACCCCTACGACCTGGATGGTCATCTGTGGCTCCCAGCTGCGCACCCGTTCCATGTTCACTGGAACAACAAAGGCAGCCTGAGCGCATTCCCGTATACATTGCAGGATGTAGATGACACATCCTCCTACGGACCCGAGAACATAAGCATCAAAACTTTCTATCCCGGCACGTACCTGTATGCCGTGTACAACTGGTCGGGGAATTCCTACGGCACACTTGGAGCCTCAGGCGCCACTGTGAGGGTCTATCGAAACGGTGCTTTGGTCAGAACTTTCACCGTTGCGTCTGCCAGCGGCACTCCTACGGACCCGTGGTGGCGAGTGTTTACCTACAGCGGGAGCACCATCACCCCTATCAATACCCTAACGACCGATGCTGGGGCGCTCTATGATGACTCGCCTTCCGCACCCAGGGGGGCCACGAAGTAGAACGGGAGATTCATTCCACATGATCGCAGAGGCTTCTCTCAGCTTTGTATGAGAGAAGTCTCCTTTCCTGCACCTTGTGGATGGACTTTTCCCCCGAGGCGGCAGAGGCAGGGTCTCTCCTGCCAACAGCGTTGCACGATCCACCAATGGGAGCCGCCTGGACAGCGAGGACGGGCGGCTCTCCTATCTCTGAGGGCCATGATTCACCGGAACTTTCCTTCGCCGGCAAGCGTCTATTCATCAACTCTTCGCCAATTGGTGGCAAGATGTGAGGAGATGCGAAGATGGAAGCCAGAACTCAAGTACGATTTGCCGTGGCCTTGCTGGTCATTTCCATGACCGGCTGCCAGGCCGCCAAGACACAGCCGGGCATTCAATCCCTGCCCACGGCAGGGATTGTCACACAGGTTCCGGCTACCCAGGCTGCGGTAGTATTGATCACACCTCCAGCCAATGCCCTTACCGATATCGTCCAGGCGATTCTGGCCGACCCGAAAACGTATGCAGGTCAGAACGTGGTGATCGTTGGCAACTACCGCGGCTGGAATCTCCTGGGTGAGGCGGCCGGTGAAAGCCCCCTCACGCGCAGTGACTGGGTCATCAAGGACAATAGCGGTGCCATCTATGTCTCAGCGGAAGGGGAGTGGTTGGGGGATGTCAGCCTTGTCCCGGGCTCGATGGATGATACGACCAAGGTGCTGCGCCTCACGGGGGTCGTGCGCCTGACTGCCGCAGGCCAGCCCTATATCGAACCTACGCAGGCCGTTGTGGATCTGACTACACCTCCAGCCAATGCCTTTACCGACATCGTCCAGGCCATTCTGGCCGACCCGAAAACGTATGCCGGCCAGCAGGTGGTGATCGTTGGCAACTACCGCGGCTGGAAT
>JBGPAT010000386.1:0-3114 GCA_041480885.1 Anaerolineae bacterium | reverse complement strand
CCCGCTAGTCCAAGATCAAGCTTGCGAACACGTGCGGCGAATGCAGCCTGTGGCTCGGATCACAGGCCTTCAAAGTCCGTGATCCGTTCGCGCCAGGTGCGCGGCACTAGAATGGTCTGATGGGTATGATAGTCATAGGCCACGAGAATGACCGTACCGGTGGCGTACAGTTGGTCGGTGGCATCGTTCAGCACCGACTGTTCAAGCGTGAGCGATTTGCGGCCGATCTTCGCCGTCCGCACGCTGACCTTCACTGAGGCACCCCACAGCAGCGGCGCGCGATACTGGATATGGATATCTGCGATGATGACCCCGATATCCATGAAGGATTGGTCCTTCGAAAAGAGCCCCAGCGCGCTGAAATAGTGAACGCGCGCCTGTTCAAGGTAGGTCAGGTACTTGGCGTTGTTGAGATGTCCTTGCGGATCGAGGTCCCCATAGCGAACTTCCATCGGATGTGCGAACTTGAAAGCCGGCATGGAGTCATTATACCGTCACGGTCTGACGGGTCACATTATCAGCCCTGTGGATTCGCACAAAACGAGTGACGGGTTCGTGACGTTGACTTCGCACGCACGTCTGCAACAAGGATGGCGCGAGCAGGCGCGGTATAATCGCCCGTGCGATGCCCAGACGCAAAGCGCCCGAAGACCTGTCTGTGGAGGAGTTGCGACGCCTGCTGATCGAAAAGCGGCGCGGCCCGCGGCGCGAACGGTTGGAGCATTTTCGCCGCACGGGACGCGTGGTCGATCCAGAGCCGGCCGACCCAAGGCCCGCGGGTCCCGTGGTGGAAACGCCGGATGGTTCTGCGGAGCCCGGCATGTCGGCCGCCTCGGGTCGCCGTCGTGTGCTGGACCGCATCTTGCTGGGGATCGAAATACTGGCGGTCGCAAGTCTGATCGGCCTGGTGTTCAGCTGGCTGGGCATGCTGCGGGATCTCAATCGCGAAGTGGCGGCGGCGTTGCACCCTCCCACGCCCTCGCCCACGCCGCTGGTGATGGCCGTGGTGCTGCCCTCTGGGCACACGCCGCCCGACCCGCAAGGAAATACGCGTCCCAACGACGCTGAGATCCCCGAACATTTGCGGCCGCTGATGCAGTCGCTGGCCGATCTGCCGGCGCCCACGCCAAGCATAGAGCAAGCTGTTCGGATCGCGATCCCCGCCATCCAGATCGATGCCCCCGTCGTCCAAGGGGACGGGTGGGAGCAGTTGAAGAAGGGCGTGGGGCAGCACATCGGTTCGGCAGACCCAGGGCAGACCGGCAACGTCGTGCTCTCGGCGCACGACGACGTGTACGGCGAGCTCTTTCGAGACCTTGGCAGGCTCCAGCCGGGCGATCAGGTGTTGCTGTATACGCAGCAAAAGGAGTATCTCTACGTCGTGGATGGCACCCAGATCGTCCAACCGACGGCAGTCGAGGTCATGGCCTCGACCGGGGCACCGACCGTGACGCTGATCTCCTGTTACCCATATCTGGTGGACAAGCAGCGTATCGTAGTGTTCGCCCGACTACAGGACTGAGCGCCCCTGCTCACGCAGCCACCACCTCACCAGCGGATACGAGGTTCGACTACGCAGATCGACAATATGCAGGTTTCGCAATCATAGGATCATAGGAGATCGTGATGTCCAAAAAGCACAGACGACAGGTTAGCAAGTCGGCCGCTTTCATGCCTGCTCAGCGCGCGACCGAGTTCAGCCCTGACTACACCTACATCAAACGTGACCTGCGCCGCATCGGTACCCTGGCGGCCGCCTTCTTTGTCATCCTGGTGGCGCTTTCCTTCGTCATTCGATAAGCCGGGCTGTTCATCCCCAATTGGGGTGATGGGGGTGGGGCGCAGAGTTCGAGGCGCGCCGCGCAACATGCGCAGGCTGCAGACCTTACTTCTTGAGAGGCGCGTGTGCCGGCCCACTCCCACACTGTAACGCTCAGCACGCTGACCTACGGGGGCGATGCGCTTGGTCGCCTCGATGACGGCCGGGCTGTCTTTGTGCCGTTCGGGCTGCCGGGAGAAATTGTTCACATCAGGCTGGTGCAGGAGAAGCCCGCGTTCGCCCGCGGCGAATTGGTGGAGGTCGTTCAGCCGGCGGCCCAGCGGATCCGGCCGCGCTGCAAGCATTTCGGAATCTGCGGCGGCTGCCAGTACCAGCACATGCCGTACGAGATGCAACTGGCCGCAAAAACGGAGATCCTGCGCGACCAACTTCAACGGATCGGCAAGATCCAGAATCCGCCGATAGAGCCCGCGGTGGCGTCTGAGGTTCCGTGGAACTACCGCAACCAGGTGCAGTTCCATCTGACAGACCGGGGGGAAGTCGGATACGTGAGCGCCTCCACCGTGCCAGGCACGAGGCGGGGCGTTCTGGCCATCGATGAATGCCATTTGCCCGAGGCGAACATTAATGCCCTCTGGCCGGAGCTGCAGTTCGAACCCGGCTCGGGCATCGAGCGCGTTTCCATCAGAGCCGGCACGAATGACGACATGCTGCTTGCGCTTGAGTCCACCTCGGAAGAACTGCCAGACTTGGAATTGGAAGCAGACATTTCTGTGGCGCATGTGTTTGGGGGAAAGAGCGTGACGATGGCCGGCAGCGATCATGTCACCATGCGCGTGCTGGAACGCGATTTCCGCGTCTCGGCTGCCTCCTTCTTTCAGATCAATACGGGTGTGGCGGAGAAGATGGTGCAATCCATCCTGACAAGGCTGCCGGACTCGCCGCGGACGGTCATGGATGCGTACTGCGGCGTGGGTCTGTTCAGCGCGTTTCTGGCGCCAAGATGTGAACAGCTGATCGGGATCGAGTCGTCGCCCCCGGCCTGTGAGGACTTCGCGGTCAACCTGGATGAATTCGACAACGTGGAGCTGTACGAGGATCTTGTGGAGCGGGCCCTGCCCGCCCTCAAGATCGAACCGGATGTGGTGCTGGTCGATCCTCCGCGTGCGGGCCTGGAACTGGAGGCACGGAAGGTTCTGGGCGGCATGAAACCAAGGACGCTCTTCTACGTCTCGTGCGATCCATCCACGCTGGCGCGCGACGCGGCCCAACTGATCGAGGCTGGCTATCGGCTGACAGCCGTGACGGCTTTCGATCTGTTCCCGCAGACCTAT
>JBGPAT010000385.1:0-3129 GCA_041480885.1 Anaerolineae bacterium | reverse complement strand
CGACTTCCACGTCGAAGTGCAGGGCGACAACATCATCGTAACGTTGCCGGGCACGAGCTACGTCGTCACGTACTACAGGTCGGCAGCCTTCCCTCAGCAACTTATCACCAAGTCCCACTCGGGCCATGAGGAGCAGAGCGCACCTATGACGCAGACAGAGTTTTACGCTCGCGCCTGGCGCGCGGCCAACGACAAAGCGTATGAGCTGGGGTGGATCGCGTAAGATGCGCTGAAAGTGAGAAGCCGCCCTCTCCCCCCTTACGCAGCACATTAAGAGGGCGGCCTCTCGGTCACCGGCTGACTGTAAGCTGATGATGAAGACAGAGCTTCATTTGCGCTCTCCGATCGGCTGAGATCAGATCGGCTGTAAATTCGGCGAACTTGTGGTATACTTCTAAACGTCGTTTTCAGCGTGATGGCGCAACTCTGAGCCATCGCCCCCGAGCTGCCTAACCTGCAGGCCTCTCCTCGGCGCAATGATGTGCGCGACGGAAGCGACATTCAAACCTCGAACTGCGCCATCATGTGACTGGAAACGGGAGCGTCACTTGCCACAAATTGCGCAACAATCAGGAGGCTAAGGTATGAGTATCGCAGCAGCAGAAATTCGACTCGATAAAAGAGTTACGAGTTTTGTAAAGGAACGGCGCAAGCTCTTGATCGATGGGAAATGGGTCGATGCCGCCTCGGGCAAGACATTTCCCGTCTACAATCCCGCCACCGGCGAGGTGATTGCGCATGCGGCGGAGGGCGACAAGAATGACGTCGACCGTGCCGTCAAGGCGGCCCGCCGTGCATTTGAGAGCGGGGCCTGGCCAAGGTTGACCCCGTCAGAGCGAGGCCGGTTGATCTGGAAGCTCGGTGATCTCATCCTGGAGCATCTGGAAGAGTTGGCGGAGCTGGAGTCCCTGGACAATGGGAAGCCTATTGGCGTTGCCCGGGCAGCTGATGTTCCGCTGGCGGCGGATCTCTTCCATTACATGGCCGGATGGGCCACCAAGATTGAGGGCAACACCATCCCACTTTCGGTGCCCTATGCCCCGGGGGTGAAGTTCCACGCTTATACCTTGCGTGAGCCGGTTGGCGTGGTGGGCCAGATCATCCCGTGGAACTTCCCCTTGTTGATGGCGGCGTGGAAACTTGGGCCCGCGCTGGCTACCGGCTGCACCGTGGTGTTGAAGCCGGCTGAGGAAACACCGCTATCCGCACTTCGGCTCGGCGAACTGATCCAGGAGGCGGGATTTCCCGACGGTGTGGTGAACATCATCACCGGTTTTGGCGAGACGGCCGGTGCGGCGCTGGCAGCACACCCCGGGATCGACAAGGTGGCGTTCACCGGCTCAACCGAGGTCGGCAAGCTCATCCTAAAGGCCGCCGCCAATGACCTGAAGAAGGTATCGCTTGAACTGGGGGGCAAGTCGCCGAACATCGTCTTGCGGGATGCTGATCTCGACGTCGCTGTATCGGGCACGGCGAGTGCCATCTTCTTCAATCACGGTCAGTGCTGTTGCGCCGGGTCACGATTGTTCGTGCAGCAGAACATATTTGACAAGGTCGTTGAGGGCGTCGCCGACAAGGCAAAGAAGATCAAGGTCGGTCCGGGTCTCGATCCCGACACTCAGATGGGTCCGATGGTGTCGGAGATCCAATTCAATCGTGTTTGCGGTTATCTTGAGTCCGGCCTTGCGGAAGGTGCGAAAGCCGTCGCGGGCGGTGGGAAGCTCGGTGGCAAGGGTTATTTTGTCGAACCAACTGTGCTGGTGGACACCAAGCCAGACATGAAGGTCATTCGGGAAGAGATCTTCGGCCCGGTAGTTGCGGTCATTCCATTTAAGGAAATGGACGATGATCTGGTCAGGGCCGCCAACGATACCGTCTACGGCTTGGCAGCAGGGGTCTGGACCAAGGACATCGGCAAGGCGCATTCACTGGCAGGGAAGCTGAAGGCGGGCACAGTCTGGATCAACTGCTACAACATCTTCGATGCGGCGTTGCCCTTTGGTGGCTACAAGCAGTCCGGCTGGGGACGTGAGATGGGACATGACGCCCTTGATCTCTACACCCAGAAGAAGGCGGTCTGCGCGGCCTTGTGACCGCGAAGCGCACGGGGCAATCGACGCTGACACCAACCGCCGTCCGGTGCGCGGGGTGTCGCTTGGCAAAGAGCGGACGGCAGAGGAATTCCACGACTTGTTTGCGTCAGCATGCTTACGCTTCGGACGCATCGTTCCGACCACGACCCCGATTGCGTGATTGAGGCGCTGCCAACTTAGGCAGGGAGTGAACGCCACTATCAATCTCGTCGAGCCGCCTGCTAGTCTCACGCGATCGCTGCCAGGCCATGATCCGGTGGTCGAACCCCCTGATCTGCGCTTCAATGTCCGCAGCTGGGCACCGCGAGCGAACGCGCGTGCAAGCTCAGGCACGCGTTTGTCACTAGCGTCCGCGACGTTGCGCGCACCTATTTTTCCAGGACGTAGGTTCCCGGCGCGTCGCCGATCGGGGGATGGACAGCACTTCCGACGTGCGGCGCGGGCATTCTCTCTCCGGACCGGGCCCCGAGCCAGCCGGCCAAATCGGTCCACCAGCTGCCGTCATGCCTTTGCGCGCCGGCCAGCCAGGCGTCGGCGTTCGTCGGGGCTGAGATGATGTCGTTCGTCCAATACCCACCCTTGCCTTTCGACGGTGGATTGATCATGCCTGCGATGTGCCCGCTCGCGGCCAGCACGAAGTGGGTCTGCGCGCTTGTCAGCTGCACGATCCGCCAGGCCGAGCGCCAGGGCACGATGTGGTCCTTCTCGGCGCCCACCGCGTAAATGTCCTGGCGAATGCGGCGCAGGTCGATCGGCTGCCCGAGCAGCGAGATCTTGCCCGGCGTGATCAGGTTGTTCTCGAGGTATGTGTTGCGGAGATAGAAGCTGTGCGCTGCCCGGGCCATCCGGGTGCCGTCGTTGTTCCAGTACAGGAGATCGAACGCGGGCGGCTTGTTCCCCATCAAGTAATTGTTGATCACCGTGTTCCAGATCAGGTCGTTCGCGCGCAGCCTGTTGAACATGTCCGACATGCGGCGACTGTCGAGATAGCCGCGCTCGAGCATCTGCTGCTCCATATAGGCGATCTGCGGCTCGT
>JBGPAT010000384.1:0-3131 GCA_041480885.1 Anaerolineae bacterium | reverse complement strand
CACGGACGCCTTGAAAGAGGTACGTCCAGTCGTCGAGAGGGGGGATTGAGCCGTCGAGGGTCCTCGGCCGGGCTGCGCGAGGATGCGACAGCACCACGGGTATTGACCGAGGCAAGGGGTCGGCTCCCAAATCGAGTCTCGGCACGCTTAGATCTCCACAAACATTTCAGAAAGGAGGGTCTCGCAATGAAAACGCTTCGTATCATTTCGCTAATAGCTTTAGGTGGCCTGTTCATTGTTCTCACGGCCCATCCGGCTGCGACTCAAACAAAGGTCATCAAGATCTACGAGAGTTGGCCAATGCAGGGGTCCATGATCCCTGAAGGCAAGGCCATGCTGAATGCCGCCCAGATGGCACTGGACGAGGTAAAAGCGCAGGTTGCAGGCTACAAAATCGAATTGGTTTTCCTGGATGATGCCTCGCCTACCACCGGCTCGTGGGACGGCACTGTCGAGGCGACCAACGCGCAAAAAGCCATCGCCGACGAACAAGCCCTGGTCTACTTTGGCACCTACAATTCCGGCGCCGCCAAGGTCTCCATGCCCTTGACCAACGAGGCCGGCATGGCGCAAATCACCCCCGCAAACAGTTACCCCGGCCTGACCAAGAGCGGCTATGGCCCCGGCGAACCGGGCATCTACCGCCCGACTGGCAAGGTCAACTACTTCCGCACGTTCGGCGCGGATGATTTCCAGGGCGCGTCCGGTGCGGCGTGGGCGAAATGCCTCGGCTTCAAGAAGGTTTACATCCTCGACGACCGCCAACTGTACGGCAAGGGCATCGCCGACGTATTCGATAAGAGCGCCAAGAAGATCGGGCTGAACGTCGCCGCACACGATGGCATCGAGTCCGTGAACATTGACTTTCGTGCTGTGCTCACCAAAGTCAGAGCCTCCGGTGCGGACCTCATCTACTTTGGTGGGTTAGTGGATTCCGGCGGTCCTCAGATCTTGCAGCAAATGGACGCACTGGGAATGTTCAAAGCGGGCGTGAAAATGCTCTCCGACGACGCGATGTATACCGACGCCGTTCCCAAAGCGGTCAGCCCAGACACCATCAACGGCCACCTGTACGTGACTTTCGCCAGCCCGGCTCTGGATAAGCTGCCGACCGACGTAGGCAAGAACTTTTACAAGAACTACAAAACCAAGTACGGCACGGACCCCATCGGGTGGTCCATCTACTCCTACAACGGCATGTTGGTGATTCTGGATTCGATCAAACGGGCTGCGCCAAAGCTCAACACGGCCACTGACGTCAAGGCCAAGCGCGCCGCAGTCCTCGACGCGATGCGCGCCACCAAGAATCTGGAAGGTGTTTCCGGCAAGATCACCTTCGACGCAAACGGCGATCCGACGACCTACCTGATGTCCGGCTTTCTGTTCAAAGGCGGCCAGTACGTCTGGCAGAGAAATATCAGTGGCGACATGACCTGCCAGTAGCATTCGCAGAATCTCGTCTAACCCTGGCGATGAGTTTCCTCATCGCCAGGGGAAGCTCAGGGGCGTGGCTTAACCCACATCACCGCCGCCCTCTGGCAGAGTGTCTTTGCTGCCGTTCGGATCACGGAACGGCAACGCCGCTGGATCCTGCACACCCTCGTGGAGTTTTGGCTCGCTGTGATCCTCCGGGCGCCTCGCGCCCTGAGCCAAGCCCTCTACGAGACGCTGGAGGGCTCCGAGCGGCTGCTCGACGACGTCAAGGAGGTCTTGAACCTCAACCGGGTCTACGCCGCAGGGTGTATCTACAACGCGATGCGCGTGGCCCAAGGGGAGGTCGCCGGAGCCGCGGGGCTGCCCCCCGAGGCCATTTCGCCGACCAAGTTGTTCCCGAAGCTGGCGGCAGCCTCCCACTGCCACGCCCTTTTCCAGGTGGTGGTTCCCGGCCGCCCAGCGCGCTAACCGCGGGCGGCGGAAACGCCGCTTCTGTACGGCGCGGAAGCACTGGAAGTCATTGGCGCATGTGTGTGGTGGTAAGAAGATCCTCAAATTATCTTAGAGGGGGATGGGGTTAGATGACCGAGACTGAACTTTTCATTCAACTCCTCATCAACGGCGTCACGATCGGCTCTTACCTGGGCTTGATCGCCCTGGGCTACACCATGGTGTACGGCATCATCCAGCTGATCAATTTCGCCCACGGCGACGTCTACATGTTGGGTTTCCTGATCTCGCTGACCTTCCTAAAACTTCTCGGTGTCAACCGTACCCTGGGAGGCTGGCAACTGTGGGTCATCATCTTCGGGGTCATGTTTGTGACCATGCTCTGCACGGGAACGATCAACATGCTGATCGATCGCATCGGCTATAAACCGTTGCGCCGCGCCCCACGCTTGGCTGCGCTCATCACGGCCGTCGGCATGTCCTTCATGTTGGAGAATTTGGGAATGATCTGGAAGGGACCCAGCCAGATCAATTATCCGAGCATCTTCCCCACGATCGATATTCTGAACGACGTGTTGGGAATGAAGACGGCCGTGCTGTTCACGACCAAGGATGTGTTTCTGATGGGCGTCACCGTGCCGTTGATGGTCATCTTGATCCTGTTCATTCGGAACACCAAGAGGGGCAAGGCCATGCGGGCCACGGCCCAGGATCGCGAGGCGGCGGCGTTCATGGGCATCAACGTCGAAACGGTGATTCGCAACACGTTCTTTATAGGCGGCGCCCTCGCCGGTGCGGCCGGCATGATGGTCGGCATCTACCTGAACACAGGCCGTTACCTGATGGGTTTTGACGCCGGTCTTCTGGCCTTTACTGCCGCGGTTTTGGGAGGCATTGGCAATATCGGTGGCGCGGTGTTGGGCGGCTACGTCATCGGTTTTCTCAACGCAGTCAGCGATCAGTATCTCTCCTCGGAATGGACGCGTGCCCTTGTCTTTACGACACTGATCCTGGTGCTGGTCTTCAAACCATCCGGGCTCCTGGGCGAGCGGACATCGGAGAAAGACTGAGTGGGGGGGTTCTATGGCTAAAATGTGGCATTCATTGACAGGGCCCTGGCGAGCACTGCCGGCTCGGCAGCGCCAGATCCTCATCTGGACCTTCTCGATTATTCTGCTCCTGATCTTCCCGCTGGTGGACAAGATGTTCAAGTGGGGAATCGTCAACGATGTCACCGACGTGCTGGT
>JBGPAT010000383.1:0-3131 GCA_041480885.1 Anaerolineae bacterium | reverse complement strand
GGGGGCAGAAAATACGTCGGTTGTCGGGTGAACTTTATCACTCCAATGTGGCCGGTCAGATCCAACAGAATCTTAAAGACAGCCTTGCTCATCGAAATCTTCTTGCTTAAGTACAACTCCACAAAAACGCCATCCAGGGAAGGAATGCCGTTGCCTTTCATGCGAGAACCTATGGCGTCCTCCAGGTCCGTGATTGCGATTTGGTTTCTTGCCCAGGCACGGACGACGGAATCAAGCAGAATTTCGTTGTATTGTTTGCCGTCATTACGGACCATCGCCTTGCCGGTAGGCGTCAGCGCAATGGTCGACTCCTGGATCATCCCCAGTTCCTGTCCAAGCTTCAAATAGCGGCGAAATGCACCCAACGCCATAAAACCGTATTCGACAACTCCTGCTTCGGTCTTATGTGGGGTGAGGAATTCTGCCGGCTTTTTCCGGCTCAGGAATCTATAGTAAGACTCCTCTGAGTTGAACTGCCCTTGACCCAGATATGAGCCCAGCACAAACAGTCTGCGATAGGTCGATTTCCCGGGGACGGATGCTCTTAGGGCTGCCGGTACGCGGAGAGCTGACGCCTGTCTGAAGAGGACTTCGTTTGCCAGGCCGCCATCCATGTAATCCGGAGTCTGGTGGGAGCTGAGGCGGGTGGCCTGGTCGGCGAAATTGAACAGGCTTTGCGGGGTCACGTCCCGCGCGGCAGGCAGCCTCGCTTCCGGATTCGTGAAGCCTTTCAGCAGGTATCTTGAGAATACGCCAATGGGGCGACTGTCACCGTAGTCCACCTCGACCTTGCCTCTGTGTGTCACCGACGCCATTAAATAGTAGCCGCCCTCGTAGTCCTTGAGCATTGGCAGTTCGCTGCGGACGATCCCTGCATAGCAACAATCCAGGGCAATCAATACATTGGGAATGTGAACCCGCCGCAGCCAGCCCGTGATTTCCTCAAAACCCAGCATGCTTGGCAATTCCAAGTAGTCGCTGTCCTTGAACACAAGATACAACTCGTCGTCGGGAGATTTCACCCCGTGCCCAAAATAGAAGATGAGCAGGAGATTGGCCGAACTGGCTTTCCTGATACTCTCACGAATCAGTTCCCTGCCATGATCCGCGCTTTCATTGACAACGCTCGAGACCGCCCTGAAACTGTCTTCGCCCAGATTCCCCAAGTTGTCGGCAAATTCGGTGGCTATGGATCTCACTACAATGGCGGGTATGTTCTTGCTCGTGTCTCCGTACGAGGCGGAATTGGCGATAATGATCGCGTCCCTGTCAGGCATATGGCACCATCATCTTTGAGAGCGCTTTCCAGCCTTGCCGGCCTGTGGATATGCTTTCAAGTCATCGTCGACGATTCTAAAGAATTCGCGTCTGGTTGATTTGCTGGCAGGCAAGTCGATCCGCCTGTCGCCGATCTCAAGTGTCACCGCTCCGTGGTCTGGTTGTGACACTGGTTTCTTGACGCCCCTTTGGGAATAGGCTTGCACTTGCGAGACCAGGACCATGATTGCCGCGGCCAGCTCCACAGCGCGGCCAGCGTTCTCCATCACAAACCCAAAAACCTGCTCCTCGACTCCGGGGGCTCCCCCCGCGGTTGGTCGAGTCTCTGTCGAAAACTCAACCGTCTCCAAGGTTTCAAGATAGCTGAGGATTTCGTCCTGGAGGGGCTTGAAATCCGGGCTGGATGGCTGAAGCGTTATTGATCCGGGGGCCAATTCTTTGAGTCCTGTGGTCGGGCGAGACTATGCGTCCGGGTGCGTAACTTGGCTGTTTGTCAAAGTATAGGATGGGAGGTAAGCAGAGGCAATGCCCCCACCTTACTAGCTCCCGAAAGCCGCCACTGGCTCGCCCGCTAAGCGAAAACACTGAGGCAGGGTTCTCTCCCCTGGGGTTCTTGCTGGCCAGCGCTGCGACCGAGACGAGCCAGCCCCGCACGGGAGCGCGTTGCCGGCGGCGGGCCTCCGAAAAGGCAAAGGGACGGGTCCTGCTGCATCGCAGCAGGACCCGTCCCTTCATCTACAGAGGCCTGGGTCGACTCGATTGTCAGGCGGCTTACGGGTTGTAGTAGACGAACAGCCGCGGGACTTTGTCGGAAAAGGCATTCCCGCTATACAGACTCAGATAGTCCGCTCCATTATCGTTGTTGGTCGCCAGACTGAACCGCAACCGCACCTGGGTCGTGCCCAGCTTGTTGACCGCCGCGCGTCCCGCGCTGGTCAGCAGCCCCGTGTACCATCCGCCAGACAGCGCTGGAGCGATCGAGCCCGCACCTTTCGCCGTGGCGGCAGCCTGAAAGTCGGAGTTCACCATTCCCGGCCCGGCGCCAAAGAACGGCTTGGCCAGGTCTAGCCGCAGGGTGCCATGGGTGGTGAACGGGTTCGTCCCGACCACGACTTTCCGCATGACCAAGAATTTCGCTAACACGATCGTAGCCGCGTTCGGCAGAGGGGCGGTGTTGAACGATAGCAGGCCGCGATACTGCCGGTTCAAAGCATTATCACCCACGTTGAAAAACCCGCTGGTCGTGTTCGAGCTGCCGCCCACGCCGCTGCCCTTGCTGGATTCGGTGAGGAAGCCATCGTAGGCGCCCACTGAAGCAAATGACATGACTTTGACTTCGTATGCCCCGATGTCGCATCCGAGGCCCTGAGGCCGTTGCACGCCGCGCTGGTCCCACATTGTTGCGCAATGCGGGCCAAAGCCCCCCTTGTCTATGGCCGCGCTGCCCGCGCCCAGCGCCATGGTCTTGGTGAAGCCGCCGTTATACTGCAACGGGCCCAGCACCGGGTTGGCAGTGGTGATGTTATTGCAGATGGCACTCCCGGGCGGGCAGCCGCCCGCCACAAGGCTGTTGACAATGGTCAGTGAGGGGGCGGAATTGAAGATTTCAACCGCCCCGTCCCCCCAGAAAAGGCTGCTGCGGACATACGGGATGCCGCCGGAGTTGTACATCGCGCCTCCTTGCACAGAGGCCGTGTTTCCGCTGAAGGTCAAGTTCCTCATCCCCAGGATGCTGCCGTCGTTGTACATGCCGCCGCCATTGGAGGTGGTGGTGTTACCCTTGAAGGTTAGATTGAAGAGGACGGGACTGCTATTATAGTTGTACAGGCCGCCGCCACCGCCAGACGTAGCCG
>JBGPAT010000382.1:0-3148 GCA_041480885.1 Anaerolineae bacterium | reverse complement strand
CATTGCTGTCGCGCTCAATCAGACGGACGTCCAGCGCATATTCCGGATCAGGGTGGCTGAAGGTGAAACCCTCGACCAACTCCTCGTCTGATACGCCACTCCGCGGCACGCCCGCTTCCGCCTCGGATCTGGAACTGCTGCGCCGTTATGAACCGGTGCTCCACTTCACGCAGGGCGAGCAGTTCTTCCCCACCGACGTCGATCTCTACGTAAAGGCTTGTAGCCTTTGGGCGCATCATCCTGACGGCCGCGACGAAATGCTGGTCAGTCAGGACGACCTCACGCTGGCGCAGCTGTCCGAGCCGCGGCCGGCACCCTTCGGCACGGTGCACTATCTTAGATTCATCGAGAACCTCGGCCTGTCTGAAGCCGCTGAGGTCCTAGCGGCCCAACTCCGTCTCCGCCGGCTGCTGGGCAACACGTTCCATCCGGGGATCGGACGCCTGGCGCGCGGTGGCCTGCTGCCGCGCGTTCTGGATGCCCTTTTCAGCATCTCCTTCCTGCTGCGCGGACGTGTCCCGGCTGCGACTACGGCGGCGGCCGAGCTGGATTATTTTCACATGCGAGCCACGGAAAACAAGTACGTCTATTACGGCCGCGTGGTGCGCCAGCCCGGATGGACGGTGCTGCAATACTGGTTCTTCTATTATTACGACAGCTGGCGCTCAGGGTTTGGAGGGGTCAACGATCATGAGGCAGATTGGGAGATGATCTCAGTCTACCTGTACGAACTTGACGGACAACTTGTGCCGGAATGGGCGGCCTACGCTCAACATGATTTCCACGGCGACGATCTGCGGCGCCGCTGGGACGATCGCCAGCAGTTGGACCTTGAGGAGGGGCATCCTGTCGTCTATGCCGGCGCGGGTTCACACGCCTCTTACTTCAGACCGGGTGAATATCAGGCTGAGGTCGATCTCAATCTCCCCCCTTGGGCGGAGATCGTACGCGAGCTCTGGCACAAGTTCTGGACACAAATCCTTGGGCAGGAGCCGGCCGATCCGTTCCGTATTCCGTTCGTGGACTACGCGCGCGGTGACGGCATGAAAGTGGGGCCGGGTCATTCCAGGACGTGGAATTCCGTCATGATCGATGAGAGCGTGCCGTGGGTGAGGGAGTATCGAGGCTTGTGGGGGCTCTTCGCCCGCGATCCGATCTCCGGCGAGAACGCTCCGGCGGGACCGATGTACAACCGCGATGGGTCGCCGCGAGGCTCCTGGTATGACCCGCTGGGTTTTGCAGGACTGGACAAAGTGCCGCCGCCTCCGGATGTGATACCGCTGCTAGAGGCCAGTCGCTCCGATGTCAGCAACCGCCAAAACCTGCTGCGAAACCTGGTCGAGGATACGTCTTCCGAATTGCGGGGGCTGGGCACGGAACTGAAAAGCATGGAGGGCAATCCCCACCTTGCAAAGCCGCACCTGCAGCTGCAAAAGAAGGTTGCAGTATTGGTGGACCAAGTGCGCGGCTTTCGCCGCGAACAGTCCGAGAATGCAGCCGTCCTGGAAAGCCTGGCTGGCAGGCTGGAACGCGAACGCAAGGGTGTGTTGGAAGGTCCGCTGGCCCACATTCACCATCTGGATATGCCGGCCAAGACCACCCGCATGCGCTTTGATCACGCGGCCGAGGCCTGGGCCGCCATCAGCCTGAGCCTGCTGCTCTTCGGCATCGTGGGGCTGCTGCTGTTAGCGCCGCGCTTCCTGGCCGCCGGGCTAATAGTCATGATGGTCTTGTTCATGGTCACCGAATCGGTGCTGCGGAGCGCCTTCATCCAGACGGTATCGCAGCTCACGGCGCTGCTGGCGATCATCGCTGCCGTGATCCTGGTCATTCATTTCTGGTTCTGGATCCTGATTGGCGTTCTGGTGACACTCGCAGTTTTCCTGTTATTCCAAAGGCTGCGTGAGCTGACCGGATGAATTGCCGCGAGTGCCCAGCCAGCGCGTAACAGCGCCACTAGGGCTCGTCAATCCGGCGCAGAGCGGGCTGCCGAGTAAGGAGGCAACGATGGCAACGACAAGACAGCGGCGGGCTACTAAGAACACTATCAAAAAGGCGCGGCCGGAAGGCCGCGGCCGCAAGAGTCCCGGAGCCAGAGGCGGGAAATACTACCGGGTTGAAGTCCGACCCAAATCGGAGTTCGTCAGTTTCCGAACCCAGGACGTGGGCCGGAAAGGACACATCCAGCGGGTAGCCGGTAAACGCGCAAGTGGTTCATGGGCCACGGTGACCTGGTTGATCGGCAAAGAAGATGCGCACATTCAGAACGGCAGACTTGTCGCCGATAGCGAGGACGTCAGGAAACTGATTGCACAACTGGGTTCGAAACCGGTGCACCAGCAAGGGGATCGCTTCAAGGCCAAGGATCGACGCAACATCCCCGAGCGCAGCAAACCAACCGCCGCGCAGCGCCGGGCACGGAGCGGCAATATCAAGAAAGCGCAGGCCGTCCGGCAACGCTCCGGTCGTTCTTCACAGCGTTGATGAAATCGGCCAGCAGACCGTAGGCGGTCGGCTCGGGGCCGGCCACCACGCCCGGCCGTTCGGATTCGATGATCGAATAGTCACCCAGCACATCGGTGCGGAAGGTCACACCGGTCGTGGAGTCTTCCATGTTGTACAGTGGATCGGAGGAGGCGACCAGCTCGGGTCCCACCGCAGCCTGAATTCCGTCCCCCTTCTTCTGCGCCGAGCAGATCAGCCTGTAGCGCTTTCCTTCCGATCTCGCCTGCATGATCAACTGCGGCGTGATCTCGCCAATCCCCTGCCGCTTCACCTGCTGCGGCTTGAAGGGAGTATCCATCAGCACCGTAATGATGGCCGCTACCTTGATGGCTGCGTCCCAGCCGTCCACATCTGCAGACGGATCGGTCTCTGCCACGCCGATGGACTGGCAGTACTTGACGGCCTGGTCGAACGTCTCACCCCTTTCCATTCGCGTCAAAATGATGTTGGTCGTCGAGTTTAACACGCCTCGGAAGGAGAGCAGCTCCGCAACAGGCATGGCCTCACGAAAAACGGAAAAAACCGGCGAACCGCCCAGCACGGTGGATTCGAAATAAAACTTGCGGCCCTTGGATTTTGCCAGCCCGGTAAATTCGCGGTAGCCGTGCACCACCGTTCCTTTATTGGCCGTGATGGCGTGCAT
>JBGPAT010000381.1:0-3152 GCA_041480885.1 Anaerolineae bacterium | reverse complement strand
GTCAGCGTGGGGCTGCTGCCGTCGTTGTACATCCCGCCGCCCGTGGTCGCGGAATTGCCGCTGAACGTCACGTTCGTGAGCTTGGGGCTGGCAGCACTGTAGTTGTACATCCCGCCGCCACCAATCGCGGCCGAGTTGCCGCTGAACGTCAGGTTCCTCAAGGTCGGGCTGCCACCTTTGATGAGCATGCCGCCGCCGTAGCTGTCGGAGGCGCCGTTGGCATTGCCGGCTGTGACGGTAAAGCCATCCAGCACGGCGGAGGTGTCGATCCCGATGCCGCCCACGACGACGTGATAGATGTTGTCGCTCGCGTTGCCTGCGATGCCGATGTCTCCGCTCAGTATGGTGACGTGCATCGCCGGGTTGCGCTGGCTGAGCAGGGTCTCTGTCCCAGCGAAGCCGCCATAAATGCGAACGCCGTTCTTCAGCGTAAAGGTGTCGCTCTGCAGACTGCCAGGCTTGTACGTGCCTTGCCGCACCCAGAGCTGGTCGCCTGAAAGGGCCAACCCAAGCGCATGCTGCAGGGCGCAGGCGTTGGCCCAGCTATTGCACGATCCAGTGCCACTCGGGCTGGGCTTCACATAGCGGATGGTCGTGCCCGTTGCGTAAGCCGGTGTGGGACTCTGGCCCACCAGCAGCAATGAGACCGACAGAAAAATACAGATCCAATTTCCGAACTTTTCCATTTCCTGATCCTTTTTGATTTGCATTCCACCCCTCACGGGTGGGTGTCAACGATGATCCAGACGGTTGGGGCGAGTGGCAGCTCCCCGGCGCAATAAGTGAAGAATCCTGGATGAAAAGGCGGGCTGGCGCCCGCCGGCCCCGACATCGGAGTGACAAGCACAGGAGGCACAAGGCTGCGTTGCAGTTTTTGGACCTACTCAGCTGATTACTGGCTTGACCGGAATGGCAGATGCGGGCATTGAACGCGCTCGCTGGCTGCCGAAATTGTCCCCCAGGGCCAGCTCCTGATTTGCGTGATTCAACGTCTGTACGCGGTACTAAAAGAATCACTGGGTGTTTTCGCAGGGCCAATCAATTGAATGCCACCATTGAGAACTGGCCTTGAGAACACGCCTCTGCCTCCGCAACTTTTTCCGGGCCCTATTCAGCTATTCTGGTGACGAGAGCATCACCACGAAGGATGGGCGTCGAAGAACATGATATCTTCGGTAAACTTCCTCCAAGTATACCTTGATGTGACCTTAGCGTCAACTCGACCGACCTCACCTGCAAGAGGTTGGACGGGCTGGGCTGCCTGTGACGCCAGCGCTCACGCCTGGAACTCAGCACCCTCCGCCGGTGAAATCAGGCCTGATCAACTGGACTTGACGCGTTGTGTGCTGATCCCGGACCAGCGCGGTTCATTGACAGCTCAAACCCTCCAAACCGCAAGGCGCGATTGCTTGCCGACAGGAGCTGGGCTCAGTCTGTCCATGGTGTATACTGCTTCTGCAGCGTAGTAACCCAATTGCAGCGTAAGGGCACCCGCCTCCGGCAGGAGGGGTGACTCGAGGCTTTGGCATGGCTCAAAACGAGGTGATGTTGACATATTCGCGTAATATGGGGTATAATTGTCGCATTCCGGGATACGTAGGTTAGTTCTGAAGGATGGTTCACATGCGCCCACCAAAACGACTACTTTCTATCTTGATGCCTTTTGTGTTCCTGCTGGCAGCTTGCAGCTCGACGCCATCTGCCAACAATGCAACCCAGGCAGCAACGCCGGCGCCAGTTCAACCGAACAATGCCAACCAGGTGGGAACCTCGATGCCGATCCCCGTGACCGGAGGATCCCTGACTGCCAAGTTGTCCGAAATCACTGGACGCGTGTTGGCTCGAGAGGCGCCGGATTCAAGCTTTGCTGAATCTACACCCGGCTATGTATTGCGGGCTCTGGGGCAGGTCCAGACCCAGATCGACGGGAAAGTACGCCTAGACTTCCCAACGGGCACGCTGTTGCGTCTGGGCCCCAGCACGCTATTTACCATGCAACCAGCCCAGGAAAGTTCGCAGGGATTGGTCGTGCGCGTCCAACTTGCCATAGGCCGGTTGTGGATTATCCTGCGGGGGGGCTCACTGCAAGTCCAAACCAAATCAGGGGTGGCGGCAGTTCTCGGGTCTCTCATGAGCGTGGATTATGACGCTGCCAGCGGCGAGACCAGAATTACGTGCCTGGAAGGCCACTGCTCCTTGTCCGACCAAGTGGGGACGGTCGAGATAACGACCGGCCAAACTGCGCAAGTGCTTGAGCCAAATCAGCCTGTCCAAGTTGGGCAGATGACCATCCAAGATTATCAAGACTGGCAAAACAACAACCCAGAGGCAAGCGCGTACGTGGGCAATGGCGGCGCTCAGCCTCCACCGGCAGGGACCGTGTCCATTAACCCGGGCCCTCTGAGTATTCCGGTGACTGGCGGCGGCCAGGAGATCACGCTTGGTAGCTGCGCCACAGTAAAGATAGTCACTCCGCCTGTTCCACCGGCCGGCGTGACC
Organism: Anaerolineae bacterium; assembly: GCA_041480885.1. Lineage (GTDB taxonomy): Bacteria > Chloroflexota > Anaerolineae > Anaerolineales > Villigracilaceae > Fen-1038. The sequence goes on along the minus strand of JBGPAT010000381.1, from coordinate 653 downwards.
TATACGGTTTTTGTCGTACCGGTGGAAGTCCTGCCCAAGGCATTGCCCGGTAATTTGATCAGCTGCGCCGTCAAGATCGTAGCGACACCGGCCTCGGCGACTTTGGGTGCAAACGTTGAGGTGTGTTTCCCGGTCCCGCCTACGCAGGCAGGCTTTGCGCATGAATGGCAAGGCCCATGGCAGAAGACCGATATTCTCCCCACCAATAATGGCCAATCGTGCGTCATCGTCCCGGCAGACGCAGTGAATGCCTCGTATGCGGGCCTATTCAGCCCCCCGCCCCCGTAATACGGAAGTGTGGTTTCGGAACATGAAACGGGGCAACGCCCCGAGAAGCAAACCCACGGGCTCAATTACCGGAGGGGCCACAGCGGAGTTTTCAGATAATGCCAGGGGATGGTGAATTGGGCATTCTGGACGCACTCGCCCCGTGGATCTCACAAGCACATCACAAGTTCCGGCGACCACCAAATCTGGTGGTCGCCGGCTTGTTCTTTCCAAGCATGAAGCCGTTAATGCTAACTTGCTCCCCGTTTGGACAGCTCATGAATTCCAAAGACTGTGCGCGTTAGATAATCGCCCGGTCATCATGCGCACTGGCGCCTGCTGACGAATGACGGTATCCTTCATATGAAAACGGACTCCCCGTAACG
>JBGPAT010000380.1:0-3157 GCA_041480885.1 Anaerolineae bacterium | reverse complement strand
GTCACAAGTGCCACCCGTTGCCGGCGGGATGTGCTTGAAGTGGGGACAACGCTTCCTTGCGAGGGGTCACTCGCGGCTCCCGTAACGCTTCTCAGGCATTGAACCGCCTGAGCAGGTCCTCTAATGGCAGGCCCGCCAGCGAGGGCAGTTTGAGATCGGCGTTCTCCAATGACAGCTGCGCCGTGGCGGGATTTGGCACCGCGACGACGCGGATGCCTGCGTCGCGGGCAGCCTTGACGCCGTTGGGCGAGTCCTCGAAGACCAGCGCCTCGCTGGCGCTGACCTGCATGTCCTCCAGCGCTTTGAGGAAGAGATCCGGATGGGGTTTGGTGCGCCCCGCTGGGACGTCATCGCCGCAGATGATCTTCTCGAAACAGTCAAGCAGGCCGAGCCTCCCAAGATGCGACTCTACCCACGTACGGTCGGAGCTGGAGGCAAGGGCGAGCCGCAAGCCGAGGCGGGGTGCGTCGGCCAGGTACTCCCGTACTCCGGGCAGCACGGGTTGAGGCAGTATGAGGTCATCGAACGCGGATCGATGCCGCAGGCGGAGCGCAGCCAGGTCCAACGAATCACCGGCAAGCTCGTTAAGGGCAAGGGCCGGGTCGAAGGTCGAGTGGCCCCAGCCGCCAACGGTCAGCGACCACTGTTCGATCGGATAGTGGAAGCCGTGTTCGGCAAAGATGGTCTTCCAGACCTCGATCCACGTCGTCTCGGTGTCGAGGATCAAACCGTCAAAATCAAAGATCAGAGCCTTGATCATGGAATGTGGATCATTATAAACGTGGAGCCGAAAATCAGCATGTTATAATCCGGCTGCCAAGGAACGGGCTGCGATTCCCAGGCTGTGAGTGCGGGTCAACGGGTCAGAGATGGCGGATTTCAATATCGGCAAAGGTGTCTACATCTTGGAGCCGAAGACCATCGAGGGTGGCGATCCGGAGGCGATCGCATCCCGTTTTAGGATGGCGGGAGTGAAGTCGGCAGCGGTCAAGATCTGTGACGGCTTCCGCGTGCTGGGGGACTACGAAGCACTGATCCAAACCTTGAGAAACCAGGGAATCCGCGTGGGGGCGTGGGGATACTCTTATCTCAACCGCGCGCCGCTGCACGAGGCGCACATGATCGCGGATGCCTGCCAGCGCTACCACCCGGATTTCTATCTGATCGACGTCGAGGCCGAGGTCGAGAAGAATTACGCGGGGGCGCGCCTTTTCATGGATGCCTTGCGGCCTGCAGTGCCAGGGCTGCCACTGGGCCTGAATAGCTTCTGGAATGTCCGTAACCACCCGGACTTTCCATGGGCGGATTTCCTCCAGACCGTGGACTTCGTGTGTCCGCAAGTCTACTGGCGTGGGGTGGACCCCGTGGGAAAACTCATGCAGAGCCAGCAGGGCTATGCGGATGTGCCCAATGCTCCTGAGGTCCCGATGCCCATGGTCGCCGGTGACCTGCACTTGTATATGGGGGTCAAGGCGACGCCCGAGCAGGTGACCGAATTCCTGACCGCCGCGACCGGCGATCCTTTCATCCAGGGAGTGCTGATGTGGGCCGCAGATGATATGCAGACTGCCCCGGATCTGTGGCAGGCATTCTCCGCCTTTCAATGGAAGAAAGGCGGTGGGCCTATCCCGGAGCAGCCACTCGGATGGGCCAAGATCAAGGCGCCTAGTGGAGTCACGGTGCGGTCAGCGCCGCTGGCGGTACCAGTGGGTTTGCTGGGTAGGGCCGAATTGGCTCCGGTGTGGGCGCTGACGGAAACGAAGTGGGCGGCGATCACACACAACTGCGAACAGTGGATCTTCACGGGCAATCCCAACAAGGTGGACTTGACTCTGGATACGTCCCGTGTGCCAGGCCCGCCGCGAGGGCTATACGCGGCCAGGGCTGTCCCCGCACGGGGCCTCAACGTCAGGGATGACATCGGAGGCACGATCCTTCGTGCGCTTACCGTGGACAGCATCGTGCAGGTGTATGAAGAAAAGAACGGTTGGGCGCGCATCCATGCCACGCGCAGCGAATGGGTCGACGCGGCTTACCTGAGCAAGAGCGGCTGATCGCAGCGCGCGAGCCGGTATGACTGGCCAGCGCGCACGTGGCAACTGGGGGAGCCGGCTCTGAGGTCCGGATATGTCAGTGATCACCTACGCGGTTCTCGGTCTGATCGCAATCGGATGCCTTGTGGCTCTCACCTGGCGCTTGGCGTCCCGCCGCTTTGTGCTGCCGTGTCCCAGCTGGCTTGCCTGGCTGCTGGAGAATCCTTTCAACGGGGCCGCGCAGACGCGCACAGCTCTTGAGCGCTTGGACCTTCGGCCGGACATGAGAGTACTGGACGTGGGCTGCGGGCCAGGGCGGCTCACGATTCCGATCGCGCAGGCGGTGGGTCCTCGAGGAGAGGTAACCGCGCTCGATCTCCAGCCGGCGATGTTGCGCCGCGCACAGGAGCGAGCGAGGACCGCGCACGCAACCAATATCCGCTTCATACAGGCGGGGGCGGGTGAGGCCAAATTGGAGCGCAACCACTATGACCGGGCTTTGCTGGTTACGGTTCTGGGCGAGATCCGCGATCGGGAAGCCGCGCTGAAGGAGATATTCGAGGCCCTCAAACCAGGCGGCGCTCTATCAATATCGGAAGTGCTTTTCGATCCGCACTATCAGAGCCGTGGCACGGTCATGCGGTTGGCCCTTGTGGCCGGATTCCGGGAGCAGAGATTCTTCGGCAATTGGCTCGCCTTCACTGTGAATCTTGAAAAGCCTCCCATAGCATGATCTGAGCGACCATTCCGTGGTAGGAATATGGCCTGCGTCACCGCCTATCCTCTAGGAGTACAAGATGCGACAACTCATCATGTGGAACCTGGTTACGCTGGACGGTTTCTTCGAAGGATCCAAGCCCTGGGAATTGGACTGGCACAACTACGTCTGGGGCGAGGAACTCGAGCAGCTGTCCCTGGACCAATTGAAATCTGTCGGCATGCTCCTGTTCGGCCGCCTGACCTATCAAGGCATGGCCAATCATTGGACCACTGCCACAGGCGAGATCGCCGACCTGATGAACAGCATTCCCAAAGTGGTTTTTTCACGGACGCTGGAAAAGGCCGAATGGAACAATACGCGGTTAGTGAAGGCGAATGCTGAGGCGGAGGGGGTAGCCCTGAAG
>JBGPAT010000379.1:0-3170 GCA_041480885.1 Anaerolineae bacterium | reverse complement strand
GTTTAGCAGACTCGATTTGCCGGCGCCGCTGGGCCCAGCCAGCACGGTGATCTTGTTTGTCAAGCGCTTCACGAGTTCCGGCACGCCGGCGCCAGTTGCAGCGGAAGTATACAATACCGGGTAGCCCGGCAGTTGATACAGGCCGAAAACTTCCTTGGCCTTCTCCTTCGTCACCAGATCGGCCTTGTTCGCGACAATGATGGCAGGCACGCGTTGTTTTTCGGCGATCACCAGGAAACGGTCCAACATTCGCAGTTTCGGCTCCGGGTGCGCGCAGGAGAAGACGAATACTGCTTGATCGGGGTTCGCCAGCAGGACCTGTTGATACGCGCCGCGCGGCCTTGGGTCGAGGCGGATAATGGCGCCTTTGCGTTCCTGCACCTCTTCGATCACGCCCGAACCGTCTGTCAGGACTCGCAAGTGGACGCGGTCACCCAAGGCAGCCAGATCGCCCGTAGCTTTGCCCTGTTTAAGCTTCCCGCGCAACTGACAGACGACCAGTCCCTCACCGGTATCCACCGTGAAAAAGCCGGATTGGGCCTTGACGATCAGACCCGCGTGGATCGTTTCAGCAGATTCGCTCACCCATCCCCTCTATCCCTCGCAATCAAGTTTTCCTCCCGGGGGGACGGGCCGCGAAGGATCGGTCACGGCGTAGGTGTGACCCTCTGACGAGGCCTCGGGGTCTTATTCGGATTTGCGCCAAACGGCGTGGGCGTACTCAAGTCCGCACCCCAGGTCGAGGCGTACCAGGGCTTGCCCTGCGGTGCGCCGTAGTAGTATGTTTCCACGAGGGCGCGGAAGATGGGAGCTGCATAATCTGAGCCTTCACCCGCGTTTTCCAGGATGACCGCGATGGCAATATCCGGCTTGCCGGAATTCTGTTCATCCATGGTGTAGCCGATGAACCAGGCATGCGGCTCGGCGCCGCCGGATTGCGCCGTGCCGGTCTTGCCAGCGATGGGAAAATTCAGGCCGAGCAAGCGATAGTACGCGGTGCCGCGCGGGTTCTTTACCACCATCTGCATCCCCTCCTGGATGGCAGCCAGGTTGTCGGCGCGCAGAGGCAAAGTGGCGCTCGGATCCGGCTTGAAGCTCTGGATGGGGTCGCCGTTGACCGGTTGGATCTTTTCGATCAGTTGAGGGCGGTACAGCGTTCCGCCATTGCCGATGGCCGCGACGAATCTCGCGACCTGCAGCGGCGTGACCAACATATCGCCCTGGCCGATGGCCTGATTGGTGGCATCGACGGGCTGGGCCGGTACGGGGATATTGCCAGGGGCTTCGGCGATGCTATCGATGCCGGTTGCTGCTCCCAGACCGAACTCGCGGGCCATGGCGGCGATATCGCCGGCGCGGTTGTTGTTGTACAGATCCAGGCCGATGTGCCAGAAGTAGGGATCGCACGAGCGCATCAGTCCTTCCTGCAAAGTGAGCAGGCCGGAAGGCCGGCTGTCCGTGGTATCGCAGAAATTCCCGGCCTGCACTCTGTTTTGACAGTGTTCCCAGGTCCAGTCATGCAGGACCGGCCCGCCGTACTGCTGAAGCTCGGTGAAATCGTACTTGCAGTCGTAGGTCGTGATCGGAAGATACAAGCCGCTCTCAAGGGCCGCAGCCATTGTCACGGGTTTGAAGGCCGAGCCCAGAGGATATGCGCCCTGTGTGGCGCGGTTGACCAGCGGCTGGTCGGGGTTGTTGAGCGTTTCTGCCAGAAGCGTGGTGCTGTTGTAATTGTTCGGATCGAACAGGTTCTGATCGTACTCAGGCGATGAGGCGATTGCGAGTACCCGGCCCGTGTCGCGCTCCAGCACCACGGCAGCTCCCCTGAAGGTAGCGATCGTCTGCTGTGCCCACTCCTGCAAGTTGCGGTCAATGGTCAGGTAGACCGAGTCGGCCGGCTGCGGGTCGCGGCTGGACAGGCGACTGACGATCTGGCCGCTGGGGTCCACGACGTAGAGCGAACCACCATGCTTGCCTGCCAGATACTGCTCCATCGACTTTTCAATACCCGACTGCCCGACTTTTTCATCGCCGCGATAGCCCAAGCGGCGGTATTGATCGAGATTTTCCTTATGGATCAGCGAGACGTAGCCCACGGTCTGCGGCGCAATACCCTGGTCGAGATAGAAGCGCGAGTTGTACGGAGTGACGACCAGGCCGGGAAGGTTTAGATCCAGGACGCTCTTGACGGCGTCGGTCGAGGCTTCGCAGATCCCGACGTACCAATCCGGTGCGGCGCTGGCATACGCAGCTTGAATCGAATCCGGCGAACGCTTGCACAAGTTGGAGAGCTCGTTCACAAGGGTCCCTTCCGAATTGTTGGTCATCTGACCGGGCGTGATGCCGAGCGCCAAGGCATCGGTCTGGGATACCACCGGCAGTCCGGCGCGGTCGTAAATGTTGCCTCGCGCGGGGATCTGGTAATCCATCTTGAGCAGCTTGCCGCCGGCCAGTTCCGGCAGGATCAAGCCATCGTCCCAGCGAAGACGCCATTGGCCCTGTTCCAGTTGGAAGTTGGCTACCATGTCGCGCTGCAGGTCGCCGACCAGTGCCGTGTGATAGGTGATCTGGAATCCAACCTGGGCAGTGGCCGGACTGAGGAGCTGACTCATGACCTGGTAGTCGAGCGTGGCTGCGCCCATGGTGTTGAGAGCGTCATTATATTTCTTGATGAAATCGTCCTGAGTGATTGCCTGCTGGCTGGCGCCGGACAGCATGGAGTACATGGAGGCAAAATCGTTGTTCTTGAGGGAGTCGAGGAAACGCCTCATTGCTGCCTGCGCATCCGGAGCCGAGGTGACGCCGACCTGGGGCGGCCGCAGTGTCGGCGAGGGGCCGAAGAGCGTGAAGCCGGTCCCGCTCCCGCCGCCGGATTGGGCGGAGCAGGCGGCTAACACGAGCATGACCGCAATCAATTGGAGCCAGCGCATCAATTTCATTCGTTACCTTCTCATCCGACCTGCTCGCCGCGCAGGATCGCGCTTGAGACAGGGCAGGCATAGCTTAAATGAGTCTGGCAATCCGCGGGCAGATCACGCTGCGAGACGGCATGCATTCGCACCAGGACACGTGCCAGGTGGCAGAGGGGCAAGCCCATCACGGAGGCATAGCATCCGCTCAGGCTCTCGACCGGCCGGAAGTGCGGATGTTGTATGGCGTACGCCCCCGCC
>JBGPAT010000378.1:0-3174 GCA_041480885.1 Anaerolineae bacterium | reverse complement strand
GCCACACAGCTGATAGACTCGCATTACAACGATCTCGGACAGGTGCACGTGGTCAACATCCGGCATGGCGGCGCAATCAGAGGCTGGCCCGAAGACTGGGTGGTTGAAATGCCTGCCCGGGTGGACAGGCAAGGCATTCATCCTCTGCCAGCTGACCCTTTACCGGCCGCCTGCTACGGGCTCGTCGCGCAGATCAAGATGTACGAGTTGCTCACGGCCGAAGCCGGCATGATGGGCGATAGAAACGCGGCCTACCAGGCTCTGCTGGGGCACCCACTTGGACCGAAAGCAGACCAGGTGCAGGCTGTTTTGAATGACATGCTGGAGACCAACAAGATCTGGTTGCCGCAGTTCTTCAAACCGGAGGCCTAGTGCGCTATTTCCTCGGTGTGGATGTCGGTGGATCAAAAACTCATGCTTTGGTCGCCGACGAGAGCGGAAAGGCAAGCGGTTTCGGCGTCGCAGGCACGGGCAACTACCAGGGGGTGGGTTACAGCGGCTTCCGCGATGTTCTGCACAAGTCAGTTAATGGGGCGTTGAGTCAAGCAGGGATCAAGATTGAGCAGATTTCTGGTGCTGGGTTTGGGATCGGTGGCTATGATTGGCCTTCCCAACTGCAGGCCCATCGAGAGGTCATTGCCAGTCTCGGAATGAATTGCCCGGTCGAGATCGTAAATGATGCTGTGATAGGCCTCGTTGCAGGCACGAGCGAAGGTTGGGGAATTGCACTCGTGGGGGGCACGGGTTGCAACTGCCGTGGGCGGAGTCGGACGGGCCGGGAAGGACGAGTCACAGGCGAGGGAGGCCGCTTTGGCGAATGGGGCGGCGGGGGAGATGTAGTGGACAGAGCTCTCCAGGCGGTCAGTCACGAATGGAGCCGGCGTGGCCCCCATACTGAACTGTCCGACATGTTCCTCCAACTTACAGGCGCCAAGAACCTGGATCAACTCATCGAGGGCATCGATCTGGATCACTATCTGCCCAATGCGGCATGGGCCGAGGATGTATTCGGGGTTGCCCGCGCTGGTGATACGACGGCCAAAGAAATCATTGCCTGGGCCGGACATGAGCTGGGCGAACTGGCCTGCGCGGTCATCCGGCAGCTCGACCTCCAGGATGAAGCGGTTGAAATTGTTCAGATTGGAGGCCTCTTTGAGGGTGGCAATCTCTACACGGATGCGGTGCGCGAGACGGTCGCAAGAGTCGCACCCAGGGCGAAGTTCGTGCGGCTCAGTGTTCCCCCCGTTGTGGGCGGCGTGCTGCTTGGATCGCATTTGGCAGGTCTGCGACCAGAAGCAATACGCTCTCGCTTAATTGAATCCACAGAACGCGCGGTTAAAAACGCGCTTTCATAACTATTCAATCGCGCAGCGGAGACTCCATCAGCAGTGCGGAGTTCAACTGCTAAATATCCGACTATCTGAAGCACAGGATGCCCCGCGGTGCCCCTGGGCACCAACGGTTTTTCTGATCAGCCTATGGCGGCCTTCAGCCGCGCCGGGGTGAACGGTATCTGGCGCAGGCGCACCCCCGTGGCATCGAAGATGGCGTTTGCCACCGCAGCAGCGGTTGTCACCGTTGATGGCTCTCCCGCACCGACCGCCGGCTGGTCGGGTCGATTGATCAACACGATCTCCAGCTCGGGCACCTCCGAAAAGGTCAGAATCGGGTAAGTCTCCCAGTCGACGCTGGTCACGCGCTGCTCGTCAAACTGTACTTCCTCCTTGAGCGCCCGACTCAGGGACTGGATCACATTGCCTTCGATTTGATTCTGCACTCCATCCGGGTTGATGATCAGCCCGCAATCATGCGCTACGACAATGCGCTTAACCCGCACAGCACCAGTGGCCCGCTCCACCTGCACCTCGGCGATACAGGCGACGATGGCCTCCTCATTCTCGTAGCGAGCAAAGGCAAGCCCCCGCCCTTCCGCCGGTTCAGCCTGAGCATTGCGCGGCGAGGGGCGCGTCTCCCAGCCCGCCTTTTCGGCGACCGCGCTGAGGACTTCACGCTCCCGCGGGTCGGACAGATAGCGGAGCCGGTACTCCAGGGCGTCGATCCCCGCCGCGGCCGCTAATTCATCCATGAACGACTCGTTCGCGAATGTGTTCTCGGCCCCGCCCAAACTGCGGAAGGATGAGGCGCGCAGTGGCGAACTCGATAGATAATGGACGGTCACGCGCTGCACCGGGAAGGAGTAATTGTTTGGAGCGTTGCGTTCGGCACCGAAAGAGAACCGGGACTGCGGGGCGGGCTGCTCGGAAAGGAGCTGAGCTGTCACCAACTGACCAGCGAAGCGCGCCCGGGCAACGTGCGACGGCGAATAGACGTGATAGTCCCAGGCGACCACATTGCCCTGTGCATCCAACCCTCCCTGCACCTCCATGACCATGGCGGGGGCTTTCGGTTCCCAGGCAAACTCCTCTTCGCGGGTCCACTGCACGCGCACCGGCCTGCCCACGGCCTGCGCCAGGATGGCGGCATCCGCGGCCGCATCATCGGCTCCATTCTGTCCGTAGCTGCCCGAGCCTTCCATGTAGATGAGGCGTATGTTCTCAGGCGGCAGGCGCAGCAACTGACTCAGCGCGCCCTTCAACGGGTAGGGCCCCGGCGTACTCGCCCAGATCATTGCGCGGTCGCCCTGTACTTCGGCTACGGCGCACGAGGGGCCAATCGACGCATGAGCATGATACGGCTGGAGGTAGGTGGCGCGCAGCTTCCGAGAAGCGCCTGCGAAAGCTTTCTCGAAATTACCCTTCTTGACCAGGACTGTATCCTCGGTTGGCTGGCTGCGAAGATAGGTATGCAGCTCCTGCATGGGCGGATACGCAATCTTCTCTTGCCACTTCACTTTGAGCTGCCTGGCAGCTAGAATGGCTTGCTCTTCGCGCTCAGCCACGACCGCGATGAAATTACCACGCCGGACCACTTTGACTAGGCCGGGAACATTATTGACCGAGCCCTCGTCGATCGAAACCAGTGTCGCTGCCGGCCCGGGCGGACGAACCAGGCGGGCGTGCAGCATGCCGGGCACGTGCAGATCGTGAATGAAGCTGGGTTGGCCAGCCACTTTCCCGGGAAGGTCCTCGCGCGGTGTGGAACTGCCGACGACCCGGTAGGCCTCGGGCGGCTTCAGGGGAGCCTTGTCCGTAACTCGGAGCTTAAAGACCTTGC
>JBGPAT010000377.1:0-3177 GCA_041480885.1 Anaerolineae bacterium | reverse complement strand
GGAGAGGATCGGAGAGCGTTGTACTGAGACTGGGCGGCATGGCTGATCGCCTCGTTCACGGCCGAGACCGAATTCCAGTGTATCAGCCAGCAGTGAAGAAACAGGTAAGGTATTGTGTAGAAACTATGTGCGTTCTTCAAGCGCTGGCTGGCGGTAGGCGGGCGTGCTCGCCAGAATGGGCCAAGTCTTCACTTGTTCTTCGCGAACAAAAAAACGGTGGACGCGCCACCGTTTCTTTTGGCGGAGAGGGCGGGATTTGAACCCGCGTTCCCTTTCGGGAAACACGCTCTCCAGGCGTGCGCGCTAAACCAGACTACGCGACCTCTCCACGGCGCCCGAGAACGGCGAAATTATATCATGTGGGTGTCCGCGAAGGTCGCTCGGCGACAGATGATCTCCGGGGCTTTGATGAATCAGGATCAGCCTCTGGCCAGCAGCCCCGTGGATTTTTTGGTTGTCTCCGGGGGTACCTGGCGTGGTTGCAGCATGCCCCACCTGCCCGCTGCCAAATATAGTATCTCAAGTACCAGGTCTGTGTAGGAAATGTCCTCGGCGGCGGCTTGCAAGCAGAGATCACTGTAGTTGGGCGTTAGGCCCGGGAGCGTGTTGATCTCCATAAGCCGCGGAGTCCCCTCGGAATCGAGGCGGATGTCGGTGCGCGACACATCCAGCGCACCCAACAAGAAGTGAGCCCGCCAAGCCAAATGCTGGAGCTTGCGTGCCAACTCGGGCTCCACGATGGCTGGACAGATGTAGCCCGGAGCGCCCTGCTCGCCGACGCTCTTGGATTTGGCGGCCTGACTGTAGATGTTCGGCGTGACGGAGCGCGAGCTATCCAGCTCAAGGATGGGGAAACGATGGATCCCATCCTTTTCGTACCACTCGGGGTGACGACCGTACAGCTTGGCATCGGCACGACCCAGAACGCCGACGGTGAACTCGCGGCCCGGCAGGAAGGTCTCGACGAGGGCGGGCTGACTGTATTTCGCGATTACCCATTGCACGCGCTCACGCAATTCGTGCTCATCCTTGACAATCGCCTTAAGATCCACGCCCATGCCTGTACCCTCGCGGGAGGGCTTGACGAAGAGCGGAAAGTGGAAATTGAGGTCGACGCGCAGGGCCTCGTCGCCGACGATGAACTCTTGAAAAGGAGCCACAGGCAAACGACGGTCGCGCCAGATGCGCTTGGTGAGCGTTTTGTCCAGCGAAATTGCATTAGTGAGTACGCGCGAGCCGGTGTAGGGGATGCGCATCATCTCAAGTAGAGCCGGCACGTGGGCCTCTCGGGCGTCACCACCGAGTCCTTCGGCTATGTTGAAACAGATATCGGGCTTATAGCCTTGAAGTGCGATCGGGAGATTTGCATCGGCGAGGAGAAAACGGGTTTCGTGGCCGTCGCTTTCAATCGCGAGGCGGATCTGATCAACGGTTTCCATGTGATCGAAATCAGCGTACGCGTCTGGTGGAACGCCGGGCGGCAGTGACTGGCTTTCATCTTTGATATTGGCAAGTACGGCCACATGCCAGTGAGGGTTCATGCTGCTACTGGGAGGCTGGTCGCCGCCAGGCTCCTTGCTTGTCTTCATTGGGCAAGCTCCTTGATCACAAGAATTCGGAGATTTCAGTATATGACAATGCCACCAGATTGCAAGGGCAGTGTGCACTTTCGGGGAGGCGGCCAGAAAACGCCGGACAAGATCAAGACAGCTCAGGCAGGCTTGCGCCGCGGCTTGCCCGTGGAGAGGATCGGGCGGCTTCCCCAATAGCGGTTCTGACCAGTCCGACGGGAGACACGCCGCTTCCCTCGGAATTCACGCGTTTCAGAGCGGGGAGGGCTCGGCGCCGCCCGAAGACCGCAGGGAGGCGGCGAGGCAAGAGTTGTTGTTTTCGAGAAATTCGAGTAGATTAGAGTGGTATGTGCAAGTGAGGAGGACATGAAGGAATGGAAACCGCGATCTTGATCGCCGCAGTTGCCGTGTGGGCAATCGTCCACTCCTGGCTGGCCTCCACACGACTGAAAGGTGTTGTGCGGCGTGTTTCAGGCGAGGACAAGGCGCGGGCCTATCGTCTTCTATACAACGTATTCGCGGTGATCACGTTCGTGCCGGTCGTATGGCTGATGCGAGCGCTCCCGGACCGTGGCCTATACACGATCAAAGCACCGTGGTTGTATGTGACGCTCGGAATACAGGCGCTGGCTGGAGCTTGTCTTCTGCTAGCCCTGCTGCAGACTGATGTCTTTCACTTCGCCGGACTGCGTCAATTGCTGCAAGTTGAGCAAGCAACACAGCTCAACACTCAGGGCTTCTATCGATGGGTGCGTCATCCACTCTATCTTTTCGGTCTTATCTTTATCTGGCTTACACCACTTATGACGACGAACGTACTGGCCGTGTGGTGCGCGTTGACGGTCTACATTTTTGTGGGCGCAATACTGGAGGAGAGGCGGCTTCGAGCGGACTTCGGAGCCGCCTACGAGCGCTACGCAGCGAAGACCCCTATGCTTGTTCCGGGTTTCAGGAGCCGTAGGCTGGGGCGTCATCAGCCCAAGCAATCCGGCGCGCCACCGGGACCGACCGAGTGAAGAGGGCGGATCACAGGAGGCTGCTCGCACGCAGCGCGGCTGGCGCCTTCGCCGGGCATAGCGCCGTCGAGAAGTTCCGAGGTCTCAGATAGGTATAATTGCGCCGATGACAATAATTCCGTTCCCGTTACCGCGACGGCAACCCCTGCTCGCACAAGTCCTGGCAGCAGTGCTAGGGGGGGTGCTGATATTTCTGGGGGCCGTGCTGGCTTGGGTGCTGGGTTATCAGCTCTTATATGCGGGGCGCATATTTCCCGGTGTCTCAGTGGCGGGCGTGGACGTATCCGGCCTGGCTCCTGAAGCGGCCGCGGTCAAGTTGAGCCAGACGTTGTCGTATCCAATCGCCGGCAAGGTTGTGCTGCGAGACGGCGCGAAAGCCTGGACGGCATCGCCGGCACAACTCGGCATGGCCTTCGACGCATCTGCCAGTGCGCAAGGTGCCTACCGGCTCGGCAGGAGCGGCGGGCCCATCCGGGCCTTGGGAGGCCAGATGCGGGCGCGCGGTTTCGGTGATGACGTCGCGCCCGTCATCATTTTCGATCAGCGGGTGGCCTATCAATTTCTACAGGGACTCGCTCAACAGGTGAATC
>JBGPAT010000376.1:0-3177 GCA_041480885.1 Anaerolineae bacterium | reverse complement strand
GTCCGGGTATCGCCGCGGGACGTCGTGGCGGCGTGCTTGCCCGATCCGGCTCATCTCGGCAATCGGATGCGCGGGAAGACCTGTGCTGGCACGTGGGTCAAGGGCAAGAAAGACGGTCGGCCGCGCCAAGTGTATCTATACCAGGTGGCGGACAATGAGCACTGCATGAAGCGCTGGGGCTGCCAGGCCGTCGTGGCACAGACAGCGGTAGGGCCAGTGATTGGTTGGGACTTGCTGGAGCACGGTCTTTGGCGAGGTACGGGCGTCCTGGGGCCAGAGGCATTCGACCCGCTGCCTTTCATGCAGAAGATGGCCGAATATGAATTCCCATACTCGATGGTGGAAATGAAGGCTGCTACTGCCAACTAGTGCCGGCGCTGGCAATCATTGCCATTGCCTCCACAAATCCTTATAATAGGCGAAATCTCGCCAGAGCGAGGAGGATACCATGCCCTTTGGATACAACGGCAAGGTTCTGCACGTGGATCTGACCCACGGCACGCTGCAGGTGGAGACGCCCAGTGCCGATTTCTACCGCAAGTACATGGGCGGCTCCGCCATGGGCCTTTACTATGTCCTCAAGGACGTGCCGAGCGGCGCCGAAGCACTTGGTCCTGACAATATTCTCACGCTTTTCACGAGCGTCACCACCGGCGCCCCGATATCGGGGCAAAGCCGCATCAACGCGAATGCCAAATCACCGATCAGTGGGGCCATCGGCGACTCGCAGGCTGGCGGCTACTTTCCTGCGGAGCTGAAGTTCGCCGGCTTTGATGGATTGGTGATCAAGGGCAAGTCGTCCAAGCCGGTGTATCTCTCGATCGTGGACGGAAATCCGTTGCTGCACGATGCCGCGCACTTGATGGGGAAAATCACAGGTGAGGTCGACGAGATCCTGCGCAAGGAACTCGGCGATCCGAAGCTCGAGATCCTGCAGCATGGGCCTGCCGCGGAACACGGCGTCTTGTTTTCGAGCCTGGTAAATATGTCCACTCGTCACAACGGACGCACCGGCATGGGTCTGGTCATGGCCTCCAAGAACCTGAAAGCCGTTGCCGTGAGAGGCCGGAAGAAGGTCGAGCTGGCCGATCCAAAGGCGCTCACCGCCATCAACCGTACCGGTCCCAAGGAAATCCCGAACAATCCAGACATGGACAGTCTGGCCAAATACGGCACTGCCGGCGTCGTCATGCCGCAGAATATGTATGGCACGCTGCCCACATTCAACTACAACGAGGGCCAGTTCGCGGCGGCCGAAGCGATCAGTGGGGAAAAGATGGCAGAAACCATCTTGAAGGAGCGTGAAACCTGCTATGCGTGCGTCGTGCGCTGCAAGAGGGTGGTCGAGATCCAGGAGGGCGCGCACAAGGTCGATCCATACTACGGCGGGCCGGAATACGAGACGACTGGCACGTTCGGGTCGTACTGCGGGATTGGCGATCTCTCTGCAGTCGCGGTTGCGAACCAGATATGCAACCAGCACGGCGTGGACACGATCGCATGCGGAGCGACGATCGCATTCGCTATGGAGTGCTACGAAAAGGGCATCATCACCCGCGCTCAAACGGGAGGCCTCGATCTCAAATTCGGCAATTCCGATGCCATGCTGGAGGTTCTCAATCAGATCGTGACAGGCAGCGGCGCGCTGGGACCGGTTCTTTCGCAGGGCTCCGAGCGGGCCGCCCGCATCTGGGGAAACGGTGCGGATGAATGCCTGATCACTGTGAAGGGCGCCGAGGCGCCGGCGCACATGCCGCATGCCAAGCGCAGCCTGGCACTGATCTACGCGGTGAACCCCTTCGGCGCGGACCATCAATCCAGCGAGCACGACTGGATGATCGAAGAGGGCATGGCGTCCGATCTCTATATGCAACGCCTCGCCCTGATAGGTATGCCGGATCGCTTGCCTTCGATGTCTCTGGGACCTGAGAAGGTCAAGTATGCCTATCTCACCGAGGTCTTCTATTCGATGCTGGACACGGTGGAACTGTGCCAGTTCGTATGGGGCCCGTCCTGGACCCTCTACGGGCCAAGCGAAACCGTGGAAATGGTGAAGGCCGTGACGGGATGGGATGTCACCCTCGACGAGCTAATGACGGTTGGGATGCGCCGCCTCAACATGATGCGAGCCTTCAACGCCCGTGAGGGATTCGACCGTAAGCAGGACAAACTGCCAAAGAAGTTCTTCAAGGCATTGAAGGGTTCGGGCCCGACTGCCGGCATCGCTCTGACACATGAGGAAGTCGAGGGCGCGTTGGACGAGTATTATCGACTGGCCGGCTGGAGCGCGATGGGTGTGCCAACCCCGCAGACGCTGGAGAAGCTGGACCTTGCCTGGCTCTCATAGCCTGGAGCGAAGCAGAGGCGGCGGGCGGAGACGTGAAGGCAGTTGCTTCGCCACTGATGCAGCGCCAACCGATCAAACGGTCATCAATTGCAGCTGCGCGTGAAGCGCGCCTTGGCACGACGCCGTCATGGTCCGGCGGGAAGCTCCGGCGCCGCTATCAAGGCGAGAGCCTGTGAGCCCGGGAGGCATGAGCATGTCTGACCTGTACACTGCGGAGTTCCCCCACATGTCGCCTGTGTGGGGGCGCATCTTTGATTTCGTTGCCGAGCGGGCCGAGGGCTCATACATCTACACAACGGATGGCCGCAAGCTGTTGGATTTCACCTGCGGGATCGGCGTCACCAACACCGGTCATTGTCATCCAAAAGTGGTTGAGGCGATCCGCCAGCAGGCCGGGCTGTTCCTTCACGCGCAAGCGAATATCGTGATTCACAAGCCCATGCTCCAGCTGATCGAGGAGCTGCGCAAGATCGTGCCTCCATCCATAGACGGCTTCTTCTTCTCGAATTCCGGCGCCGAGGCCATCGAAGGAGCCGTGAAGCTGGCGCGGGCGGCTACGGGGAAACAGAACATCATCGTGTTCTCCGGATCGTTCCACGGCCGCACGGCCGGTACCATGGCTCTCACGACCTCGAAAACGGTCTATCGTGCGGGCTTTGGCCCGCTGCCGGCAGGCGTGTTCGTGGCTCCATTTCCGTACGCCTTTCGCCTGGGCATGAGCCCCGAGAAGGCGTCTGCGCATGCCCTCGAGCAGCTCGAGTACCTGCTGGCTTCACAGACCGCGCCCAAGGAAACGGCCGCGATCCTGATCGAATCTGTCCTGGGCGAAG
>JBGPAT010000375.1:0-3178 GCA_041480885.1 Anaerolineae bacterium | reverse complement strand
CTCGCTAAGAACGCTCGTGCACAGCACTCGCTAAGAACGCTCGTGCACAGCACTCGCTAAGAACGCTCGCAATACGAAAAGAAGAAGAGCCCGAAAAAAGGTCTGGACGGGTGGCAGACCCGTCCATGTGATTTCTTCGCGACTACATCACCACTGGTTAGGTGGCTTTTCGCTGTTCAACCGCAAGAATAGTTCAACGGCAGTGGGGTCAAAATGCGCGCCCGCCTGCGTCCGGACATATTCCAGCGCCTTCTCTTGCGTCCAGGCCCTGCGGTAGGGCCGGTCTGAAGTGAGCGCATCCCACACATCCACCACAGCAAAGAGGCGCGCCGCCAGAGGGATCTGGTCGCCTTTCAAGCCGCGCGGGTAGCCTGTGCCGTCCCACTTCTCGTGGTGGCAGTACGGGATGTCGATGGCGCTGTGCAAATACTGGATGGGCGAGAGCATTTCATAGGCGAACGCCGGATGCTTCTTCATGACGACCCATTCATCGGCCGTCAGCGGGCCCGGCTTGAGCAGAATCCCATCCGGGACGCCCATCTTGCCGATATCGTGGAGCAGCGCACCTCGGCGGACGTGCACCAATTCCTCGTCGCGCAGCCCGAAAAGACGCGCCAGGCTAAGAGCCATATCCATCACGCGCTGGGTATGGCCTTCGGTCTCCTTGTCACGCAGATCGAGGGCATGCGACCAACCTGCGATGGTGGCCTCATAGGCAAGGGAAAGGTCGACGTTCGAGCGCTGCAGGCCGTCGAACAGCCTAGCGTTGTCAATCGCGATCGCGGCTTGCCCGGCCAGCGTGTTCAAGAAATCCAGCCATTCAGGATCAGGCTCGGACGGAGTCCGCCGGAACACCTCCAGGACGCCCAAGAGTCTTCCCTTCGCGATCAGCGGCAACCCAAAATAGGTCTCGAACTCCTCAGTTTTGAAGACCCTGGAAAACGCCGAATCCGTGGTATCCGTCCGCAAATTAGCGATGTGGATGGTCTGTCGTTCCAAACCAGCCAGGCCAGCGTAACCCTGGCCCAACGGCAGGTGGGTGTGCTGCAGCGCATTGGTGCGGAAGCCGCTCCCGGCCGCATACTCCAGCATCTGCGTCACAGGGTCGAGCACCAGGACGTCGGCGGCATCGACAATCGGTTCTTTGATTATGTGCGAGAGCAGTGTCGAAAGGCTGAGGCGCAGGTCGAGCGTGGACGCAATTGCGCGCTCAATCTCGCTCAGGGCAGTGAGATGCTCGAGCTGCCGTTGTATCTTTTCCTCGGACCTCTTGCGCTCGGTGACGTCGCGGATGAGGGCGATGAAAGCCCGAGGGTTGCCCTCGGCATCCGGGAGGAGAGCAGCGCTGAGATCAGCCGGAAATCGGCTGCCATCCTTCCTCAGCATTGTGTATTCAGCGTTGCGAAGAATGCCGGTCGTGAGCGTGGTGCGTGCATTGGTCAGCGCCATCTCGCGATCTTCGGGCGCGATCAGTTCGAAAGCGTCCAGCCCTTGCATGGCTTCGGGGCTTGCATAGCCGTGCAGGCGCGCTGTTTGCCGGCTGCAAAGGATCAGTTTGCCTTGCAGGTCGGAGACCGTGATCGCATCTGGAGAGGTGTCAACCAGGGTGCGATAGAGTTGCTCGCTCTCGCGCAGTGCCGTTTCTGCCTGCCTGCGCACAGTGATATCGTGGGCCACCCAGATCACGGAATCGGATGACAAAGGTGAGACCGCGGCCGAGAACCATCGATCCTGCTCTCCAAAGCGCAGCCTGTACTCCGCATTCCCCAACTGTCCGGTCTTCAGTGCCTGGCGGATATGGTCGAGGAAGAAACGGGCCTCGTCGGGCGGAAACAAGTCGCTCACGGTTTTTCCCAGCATCTCTGAAGCGGGCAGCTTAAGGTTCACGCTCTGGGTCGGCGCGATCTCAAGATAGCGGCCGTCCGCATCATAGACGATTACCACGTCCGTCATGCTCGCGAAGAGTGTGCGTAGTTTCTTCTCAGAGTCGCGCAGGGCCAACTCGGCTCGCTTGCGGTCGGTGATGTCGCGATTCGCGCTGACGTATCCCGTGATCTGCCCGCTCTCGTCGTGGAGCGTCATGGAAGAGAGTTCGACGGGAATCCGCGTCCCATCTTTGCGCGCCTGGGTCGCTTCTCCGCGCCAGTGCCCCGTCCCGGCAATGTGGCGCCGCATCTCCTCCGGATTCACTCCGGGCCATTCGGTGCGCATGACTTCCAATCCATTTCGTCCGAGGACTTCCGCCGCCTTCCATCCGTACAATGCCTCAGCGGCCGCGTTCCAAGCGGTTATCCGGTATTCAGCGTCGGAGGCGACAATGGCATCGTTCACACTCTCCAGCAGAGCGGCCTGGTAGTGGATCTGCGCTTCCGCGCGCTTGCGGTCGGTGATGTCTTCGATGGTCGTATGAACCGAGTTGATGTTCTGTCCTTCGTCCAATCCGAAGAAATCAAATGTTTTGAACGTTCTGACCGCGCCGGCTTTGGTTCTAAAGTTGCGCTCGCTGCCTTCGACGTAGGGCTGCCTGCTTTGCTTTTTCTTTTGGAAAGAGGCCTTGGCCGCCTGCCTTTCCTCCTCAACCACCAGATCAAATATCGCCTTTCCAATCGCCTCTTCCTGGCGATAACCCAACAGCTCACACCATCTGCGGTTGACATCTGTGATGGTGCCCTCCGGCGTTAATACGTGATACGCGACAGGAGCATATTCGTAAAGCCACTTGAATCTTGTTTCGGACTCGGCCAATGCCTGCTCCACCCGCTTGCGCCCGGTGATGTCGCGTTCGGTCGTGGCGATGGCAACGGGCTTCCCTTTTTGGTCCCTCAGCAAAGTGGTGGTCAGCCAGACATCCAGAATCCGGCCATCCTGGGCGAGGCGCCGAAGTTCAAACGATTTGACGATCTCGCCCTGCTTGATTCTCTGGATCAGGTTCAGCGCCGCATCACGATCCGGCTCCGCAACAATATCCCTGACGTTCATTTCCAGCGCCTCGGCTTCGGAATAGCCGTAGGCTTCATTCGCGCCCCGGTTCCAGGCCAGGATCTTTCCATCGAAATCATGCATGATGACGGCGTCGTTCGAATCGCTGACGACCGTCGCCAAACGGCGCAGATCTTCCGGCTTCTGTTGTAGGGCGCCCTCCGCAAACTTGCTTACGTCGACATCCTTCAACATCAGG
>JBGPAT010000374.1:0-3195 GCA_041480885.1 Anaerolineae bacterium | reverse complement strand
GATGGACGTCATGTCTCCCCTTGGACATATTTCTGCGCGGGCAGTTGAGCTGTTCAAGGAAAAGCGCCTGCGATATTCGCTCGACATCCAGGAAGGCAGAGCGGAGGAGGTTATCCCGCGGGAAGCAAGGCGGGCTGACTGCATCACGGTCCTGGGACCGCTGGGTCGTACGCGCCTGCGGCGGTTTCTGCTGGGACGTTCGATCCACAGCCTGCTGGAAGAGATTGCCACGCCGATGTTGTATGTCCCACAGGCATGCCTGCCGCTGAGAAAGATGCTGGTGTGTGTGGGCGGGCTCGGGTATGAACTCACCGCAGAGCATCTTGCCGTGCGCCTGGGGGTCGCGAGCCGGGCAGAGGTGACGCTGCTGCATGTGGCTCCGCCGGTTGACCTGGATTATCCGACAGCGCGGGCCGAAAGCGAGCACTGGCGTGACCTGGTCGACACCGACACGCTGCCGGGGCGCAATTTGCGCAGGGCGCTGGAGATGGCCCGCGCCGCGGGGCTAGCAGCATCGATCAAGGCGCGCCAGGGGAACGTCGTCGACGAAATTCTGTTGGAGGTCAAGCTCGGCGAGTACGACCTCATCTGCATGGGATCGCCGCGCAGCGGACACGGATTGCGTCAACTGTCCGAGCCCAATATCACGGATGAGATTGCCGAGCAGGTCCGGTGCCCGGTCTTGACGGCGCGGTATGCCCCGGAACCAAACGCAAAACAGGACGAGCGCGAGGCAGAGTAGCTTCGCGCGCCTGGAGGCGAGCGGCCCTTAGCGGCGCTGGGACACTCATCGAACGCAGCTCTTGAGTCGTTAAGGTGCAGGGGGCCGTTGACGGTTGTGGTTGGCGGTATGGCAATGGCCGTCGCGGAGAGCGTCCCCGAACGCATTGTCGCTCGATGTATGCTCTAGAAAAACAACGAGGAACGACCCCGCCCCCACGATTTTCGATTGAAGAGGGGACCGCGCGGCCCATCGATCAAACGCGGGTGCGGAAAACAACCCGCGCGCTTTTGCAATCAAGGGGAAGGGCTGGCAGCGGAAATGTAGGTTCACGGAGCCCAGGCAAGTCGATTGCACGAAGCTCCGCTTCGCCCCTGTGTGGCCGCATCCTGACCTTCAATTTGGGGGATTGGATGTCGTTCCATTGTTAGGCGTACATGGCTTGCTGCCGGCGTCCCGTCGCGTTGACCCCGTTGGATACGGACTCAAAAATCGCATGGCCTTCATGGCCATGGCTCTTCATGAAGTGGTCGCCATCTGATTTGACGGCCGGGCGAAGAAAGGCGGCCTGCATCGCCTCGGAACACCGCTCGCAGAGTCTGGACGTGCCTTCGGGGTCGGTGAGCAGGCATTTCATGCTATTGCCGTCGTCCAAACCTCTGCGTGGCGCAGGGCGCACCCTTGATGCTGACAATGGCACGGTAGTCAGGGTGGCAATCTCGGCACTGCTGGCACCCGTCCGCGAAGAAATGCAGGCTCGGAAAAGTGTGTGCGCCGTATGCCCCTTGGTCCTGCAGCGGCCTTCGCGAGCGTTAGTGAGGATCCTATGGAGCCGAAGCTGGCTGGAGCCGGGAAACAGACAATTCGGGCTTCCAAGCCGCCCGCGAGGTGCCCGAGGTCACGTAGGAAGCAGGACTTCCATCACGTTTTTTGTTTGACTTTTCCTGCTACGCGACATACAATAATCCCAAAAGTGCTTTTTTGCACAATGTAGCTTACCGGGGGAAAAGGCCGCGGCCGATTTCTTCCACGCCAAACTATGGAGGTGCGCCTGTGATGTTGCCGTTGAGGTTGAACGGAGGCGAATGTGGACGAAGGCGCTGCAATCGATGCCGATCACTGCCGAGAGGCCAGACTTCTTCAATTCAGAAAAGAGGGAGACGAGGGCGCCCGCCACGACGCTTCGCGGGGTTGCTCTCTGATGGGGATCTTATTTCTTGCACGGCCGGTCGGATTCTCGATGCGCATAGCGTCCGGTGCCCGCCCGTTTTACAGGAGACGCCATGAACAGTTTTGTAATTGCTGATTCGAGGCGCTGCATCGGGTGTTTTGCCTGCCAGGCCGCCTGTGTGGAAAACCATCATAGGGTTGGCCTTCAAGCATATCCTCGTTTGATGGTCACCTATGCACTGGACGGTACCATGCCTGTGCAATGCCGCCAGTGTGACGATGCTCCATGCAGGATTGTCTGCCCCGTAAAAGCGATCGTGCTCAAGGACAACTCGATCCAACTGAATGAGGGCGTGTGCATCGGATGCAAGATGTGCGGATTGGCGTGTCCCTTTGGCGTCATTCTGCCTGGCGGGACGCCGATCCCAACTTACGGGTTCAACATCGGCCAGTATTCCTATACAAATACCCCGTATCAGTCAGAGCCCATGCACTTGCGGGAAATGAATCAACAGGATTTCCTTTCGCTGCTGTCCTGGCATCTGGGGCAGCAGAAAGTGGCGGTCAAATGCGACCTTTGCTTCTTTGATAAGGAAGGGCCGGCTTGTGTACGAGCCTGCCCCCATAAGGCTTTGAGCCTGATCGACGGGGAGGCTAGTGAAAATTCTGCCAAGGCCAAGGGGATGAAAAGGGTGGCCAGCATGAGGCAAACGCTGACTCCTCGGGCTGTCTTTGCACAGCAAGGAGAAGACTAATGGAATCGATCCTCCTTCTGCTGTCTTCTGTGATGCTATTTGGGGTGGCGGCTGTTCTTTCACTATTGCTCAGGAGATCCGGCCGAGCTGCGCGTTACATATCAGGCGTCATTGCGATGATCGCCTCTGTCGTGGGCGGTATCGCGGCTGGTCAAGTTCTCCTGCATGGCACGGCCACGCTTGAGTTGTCGGGCGCCTCAGCTCTGGGGCATTTTGCGCTTCGAGTGGATGCGTTTTCAGCTTTCATGGTCAGCATTATCTCAGTGCTGGCGTTCGCCACCAGCCTGTATTCCATTTCCTATTTGGAGGAATACGACGGCCACGGCACGGGAGAACTGGGTTTCTTCAACAATCTTTTTATTGCCGCCATGCTGCTAGTGGTCTCTGCTGCCAATGCGTTCTATTTCCTTATCTTTTGGGAATCCATGACACTGGCTTCCTACTTTCTGGTAATTTTTGAACAGGAGAAGAAGGAGTCGGTGCGTGCCGGCTATCTCTACTTTTTGATCGCCCATATTGGGACGGCGCTCATCATGCTGGCATTCTTCG
>JBGPAT010000373.1:0-3201 GCA_041480885.1 Anaerolineae bacterium | reverse complement strand
ATTGGTGCCCCTGAGACGCTTCACCAACAGATCCTGGGCATCGCACCAGACTGTCCGCAGCGGACAATCCTCATCGAATGTGCAGCTGCTTTCTTCCGCGACACATTCATTGAGCTGGATCGGCCCATCGATGGCCTCGATGACCTCGAGCAGCGTAATCTCCTTCGGCTCGCGGGCCAAGGTCACGCCCCCGCGTGCGCCTCGCGATGTGTGCAGCAGTCCGGCAATGGATAGTTGGGAAATAATCTTGGCCAGAAATGACGGGGGAATCCGCTGTTCCTGCGCCACCGTGCTCGTGGCGGCCCGCTCGGTCGTGCCCAAACGGGCCAAATGCAATACGGCACGCACAGCGTAGTCGGCCTGTCGGGTGATTTGCATGGTGTCCTTCCTCTCCAAGGAAAACCGATAATACTTATCCGATATGAATATTTTATGGTGTCGGACCGCGCAGAACAAGTGATAGAGGTCATGGATGAAGTATGACCTTTTACTCCGATTTTAAGTGCACGTTCTCACTTATGGGACCGTCACGGAGGTGGTCCCCCCGAATGGGAGCTCGAGGAGGCTTTGAACCTAGTGCGTCAGAGTCAGGTTTCCGGCGCCTGTTTTGACGACGAAAGTCAGGGCCGGACCGGAGCCACTCTGCGAATACGAATTGCCGGTTTGGGTCCAACCCGGGCCAGCGCTGACATTGGAGGCGCCGCCCTCAACCGTCGCATTTGCTTGCACACCAAGCGGAACGACCAGGATCAGATTGCTGATCCCAGTTGAGATCGTGGTGGTGGCGGGGCGCTTAAGTGTGCCCGAAAAGTCCAGCGTATAGTCGCCGGCTCCACCGTTGAAGACCATCGTGCCAAAATTGGCATTGGCGAGTCCGCGCAGTCTGACGCTGGAGGCTCCCGTCTCGTATCGAAGGAGCGTCATATCAGCCCGATTGGGCGAGGAGAAAGCAAGGCTGACCGTGGAGGCGCCGTCCTTGATCGTAAGTGCCGTCAGGGCAAGTCCACCCAGCTCGTACACTCCTTTGTAAGCCCCTGCCGAAATCGAAAGATCCATGGCCATGCCGCCCAATTTGAGATTCCAGTCGTTCTTGATCCCGCTTGGATTTGGAAGGGCCCGCAGGTCGCCCTGCTTGACCTCGATGCTACTGCCCTGCGTGACGACCTGTGGCTTTAGATCGGAGACGTTATAGGTGGCCGTGCCTTCAACCAGTTGTTGCGCCCCCGGCGCCAGGGTCAGGTTGCCTCCACCGAACGAAATCGCCAGCCGCGTCCCCTCACCGACTGGAGCAGGCACCGTGATGTCTTCTGTTTGCTCCGGGCCGAGCGTCGCCAAGCTTGGCAGGGTGATGTTGGCTCCGCATGCCAGCGCGCTCAGCGCAAGCAAGGCAGTAGCTGCAATGGTTCTATGGCTCATAGGTTGACTCCTTCATGGAGGTATACGACGAGGCTGCCCGGAGGTTGCCCAACATCGACGCCGCATATCCTGCATGCGGACTTCTCCTGACGCAGCATGCCCTACGTTCTCCCGATCGTTTCTCCTCGGGCGACCTTGCGACCCTTGGGCAGCTCGTGCGGCTCAACTACCAGCGCGGCGTCAAGGGCCTGCTGAATGGAACGAGCTTCGATGACCTTGAGTCCTGCAGGCCAGGCCTCGGCGGGGCCGCTCGCGTGCGACCTGCGAATGGCTTTTGGAATTACAGCAGTCTTGAAACCGAGCTTGCTTGCCTCTCGCAAGCGCGCCTGCATCTGCCCCGGCATACGGAGTTCCCCCGCCAGGCCGATCTCGCCAATCAGCACGGCGTCCGCGCGCACTGAAAGATCCTTCCATGAAGAGGCGATTGCTGCAGCTATTGCCAGGTCCGCGGCCGGCTCGTCGATCTGGATGCCGCCCACGACGTTTACAAAGAGGTCCTGGTCCCCCAGTCTCAAGCCCGCGCGGCGAGTCAGCACGGCTGCAATGAGCAGGAGTCGATTGAAATCCACGCCATTGGGTGTGCGTCGGGCATTGCCAAATTGAGCCGGCGAAGTCAGCGCCTGGATCTCAACCAGGATTGGTCGCGTGCCTTCCATGGCGACCGCGATGGAAGAACCTGGCGCATTGATCATGCGCTCGGCCAGAAAGGCCTCAGATGGATTAGTGACCTCCGTCAGGCCGCGCTCGCCCATCTCGAAAACCCCCACTTCGGACGTCGCTCCGAACCGATTCTTCACCGAGCGCAGCAGGCGATAGGCCTGGAAGCGGTCGCCCTCCAGGTAAAGCACTGTGTCCACGATGTGCTCAAGCACGCGCGGGCCCGCAATGGCGCCCTCCTTTGTCACGTGCCCGATCAGGAACACCGAGACGCCCCGGGACTTGGCGAGTTCGCGCAGCTGGGAGGCACACTCCCGCACTTGCGACACCGAGCCGGCTGAAGAATCGAGTTCAGAGAGATATGTCGTTTGAATTGAGTCGACGATCAAGAGACTCGGCTTGACTTCGCTGACGTGGTTCAGAATCACTTCGAGATTGGTTTCGGTCACCAGCAGCAGGTCCGCCGGAAAATCATTCCCGCCGTTGCACAGGCGCGCCGCCCGCATCTTGATCTGACGCTCGGACTCCTCACCAGAAACGTAGAGAACTCGTTGCCGGTGTGCCATTTCGATCGCCATCTGGAGCAACAGCGTGGATTTGCCAATGCCCGGATCTCCGCCCACGAGAACAATGGATCCGGGCACGATGCCGCCGCCCAGCACGCGCGCAAACTCCCCCATGGGCAGCGCGATGCGATCTTCCCCCTCCCGGCTGATATCCCCGATCGGCCGAGGCTGCGAGCGGCCCGTCAGGCCACGCACGGTGTTCGAAACCCCCTGACTCGCGCGCTCATCGTGCACAATCTCCTCAACCATGGTGTTGAAGGAGCCGCACTGCGGACACTTGCCCATATACGTGGCGGATACGCGTCCACATTCCTGGCAGACGAAGCGCGTCTGGGTCTTAGGCATGTTTCTTGGATATCACGGGTTTCCTGATCGGTTCCTGCATCGATCTGGATCAGACAGCCGCATACACTTGATTGAGGAGCGCCAGAAACTCGTCTGAAGGCCGGCTGCGCAGAATCTCCTTGCGATCCTCCCTTGAAAGCGTCCTGAGTAGCAGGTACTGCACGGCGTGTTTGCGGAACAAGCGCTGACCGTCCGCCTGCCCATAGAACTTGATGTT
>JBGPAT010000372.1:0-3211 GCA_041480885.1 Anaerolineae bacterium | reverse complement strand
GGTTGACAACCACTTCGTGACGCCGGAATGGCTGACCCTGGCGCGCCGGGTGATGGGCGAGATCCATGACGGCAAGCCCCTGATGGATGCACTGCGCAGACACCCTTTGCCGGATGGCGGCTATCTTGGCAAATATGTGCTGGTTGCGGCCTATCACGAAATGGTCCAGAGCGGTGAGCTGCTGTCTGACGTCAGGCTGCTGGATCGCCTGCGCACGAAACCTGTGCGCACATTGTCGGGCGTAACGACGGTGACGGTGCTGACGAAGCCCTATCCGTGCCCCGGCAAGTGCATCTTCTGCCCGACGGACGTGCGCATGCCGAAATCCTACCTGCCGGACGAGCCCGGCGCCATGCGCGGACTGGAGCATGATTTCGATCCGTATGCGCAGGTGCGGTCGCGGATCCAGGCGCTGGAGATCTTGGGCCATCCGACAGACAAGATCGAGCTTCTGATCCTGGGCGGGACGTGGAGTTCATACCGGCGGGACTATCAGAAATGGTTCGTGGAGCGGTGCTTCGATGCGATGAATGAGTTGTCGCGCCATGTGGAAGCACGACAAGAGGCTCACCACGACGTGCGCGAAGGATCCGAAGAGAAATGGAGTGGACTCCGTTCGGATAGACTCGGCCAGGTCCAGGCGTTGAATGAGACGGCAGCGCACCGCAATGTGGGGCTGGTGATCGAGACGCGGCCCGACGAGATCAATCCCGGCGAACTGCGCTGGCTGCGCCAGCTCGGCGTCACAAAAGTGCAGATGGGTGCGCAGAGTCTGGATGATCGCATCCTTGAATTGAACCAACGCGGCCATGATGTGGAATGCACGCGTCGTGCCACCGGGCTGCTGCGCTCGGCCGGGTTCAAGATCGTGCTGCATTGGATGCCAAACCTGCACGGCGCGACGCCCGAATCGGACTGCGAGGATTTTGCCCGGCTGTGGCAGGGCTTCTGCCCGGATGAGATAAAGATCTATCCAAACCAACTGTTGGCAAATGCCCAGCTCTTCGAATATTGGAAGCGCGGCGAATTCCATCCGTATACTACCGAGCAGCTGGTCGCGCTCCTGGCGGATATTAAGCCAGGCATCCCGCGCTATTGCCGTGTGAACCGCGTCATCCGTGATATCCCGTCGACGCACGTTGTGGACGGAAACCGGCGCACCAGCCTCCGGCAGGACGTGCAAGCAGAACTGCTGCGGCGGGGGACGCGCTGCCAGTGCGTGCGATGCCGTGAAGTACGAGGCAGGGCCCTCGATCCGGCTCTTCTCAAATTGGACGATCTGGTCTACGGGGCCGACCACGCCGAGGAGCATTTCATCTCGTACGTGACGCCCGAGGACAAACTGGCCGGCTTCGTTCGTTTGTCGCTGCCCGGGGGAGAAGCTCCACAAACCGGACTACGAGACCTGGATGGGGCGGCATTGATCCGTGAGGTGCACGTCTATGGTCAGTCGCTGCCGGTGGGGTCCGAGCAGGACGGCGCCGCGCAACATGCGGGCCTGGGCACGCAACTTTTGCAGCGGGCAGCGGCGCTGGCAAAGGCGAAGGGGTTTGACCGGCTGGCGGTCATTTCGGCGGTCGGCACGAGGCAATACTACCTGGACCGCGGGTTTGAGCGCGGGGAGTTGTACCTGTTCAAGACCCTCTGCCAGACACGGCCGGCATCGATTGGTAGCTGATCCCCTGCCCGGAGTCCGGGCTTGAACCGTCTCACTCAGACAGGAATCTGCTCTGGCAACTCTCGTTTCGCTCCTTTGGCTCTTTCTCAAGATCAATCTGCTCAGCACATCAGGCATTGCCTCGGTGGGATTGCTGCATCAAGAGGCGGTTGGCAGGTTCCTGACCGAGGCACAGTTTGTTCAAGCCGTGTCCTTTTCGAGCGTGCTGCCCGGCAGCGATGCGCTGCAATTGGCGATGTTCACTGGGTTTCGGGTGGGAGGATTGCCGGGCGCCATGGCCGCGCTGTTGGGATCGATCCTGCCGCCCACGATACTTATGCTGGGTGTGGTGACAGTCTTGCATCGCCTCAGGCGCGAGGCATGGGTGAGTCGCTTCGTGGAGGGCCTGGCGCCGGCGGTAGCGGTTCTGATGGTCTATGTGGCCGTCAGGTTGTTGCTCGGGGCGGTAAGCCAATCGTTCATCTGGCAGACGTTGGCACTGGCCGCTGCCAGCCTGGCTGCGTTTGTTTTTGACGCGCCACCACCCTTGGTGCTGCTGATCGCCGGCGCGCTCGGGATCCTTCTGCTCCGATGAACCAGCGGCCCGTTCCCATAGAGGGCGAGGGGGCTATTCAGCCCGCGCCCGTCAGGACTTGGATGAAGTTGCTGTGGATGTTCTTGAAGATCAATCTACTGACGTCGTCGGGACCCGCATCGGTGGGATTGCTGTACAGGGACGCCGTAGGGCACATCATGAGTGAGACGCAGTTCGTGGAAGCAGTTGGATTCTCGAATGTACTCCCGGGAAGCGAGGCATTGAAATTGGCGATGTTTGTCGGCTTCGCGGCAGGCGGCATGGCCGGCACGCTGGCCGCATTGCTTGGATCCATCCTGCCACCCACGGTCAGCATGCTGCTTGTCACGCTGGCCGTGCGAAACTTCGAAGATGAGCCCTGGATGGACGGCTTTGTGCATGGCATGCTGCCGGCGGTCGCCATGCTGATCTCCGTCGCGGCCTGGAAGTTGTTCCGCGGCGGCGGACCTATCCGACGGCGCCGCCTGCTGATCGCGGCTCTCAGTCTCGCAGCGTTGCTGCTGGGCGCACCCACGCCCCTCGTGCTGGCAGGGGCGGGCGTGCTTGGCGTGCTATTGCACCAGGTAGGCTGACGTGAATAGCGGAATTCTGATCTGCACGAACGGCTATGAGGGCACGTGGCCGGCCATCGAATATGGGGCGTGGGCTGCTGGCTGCATTGAGGAGCCCGTGATCCTGCTTGGCATTGCTGGGGAGTTGCCCAGCGCGCCGATGGACGTCATGTCTCCCCTTGGACATATTTCTGCGCGGGCAGTTGAGCTGTTCAAGGAAAAGGGCCTGCGATATTCGCTTGACATCCAGGAAGGCAAAGCGGAGGAGGTTATCCCGCGTGAAGCAAGGCGGGCTGATTGCATCACGGTCCTGGGACCGCTGGGTCGTACGCGCCTGCGGCGGTTTCTACTGGGACGTTCGATCCACAGCCTGCTGGAAGAGATTGCCACGCCGATGTTGTATGTCCC
>JBGPAT010000371.1:0-3212 GCA_041480885.1 Anaerolineae bacterium | reverse complement strand
CTTCGCCAGCACGCGACCGACCCAGCGTTCCCCCTCCCTTTCACCGCAACGCAGTGCCACACCATGATTCGCATCAAACTGCCGCATCTCTACAGAACCGGCGGCAATTCGAGATGATCCAAAGATTCTGTTGCTTGCCTATTTCTCACCACCGCCAGGCGATTCGGAAGATTGCTTTGGTCGCCGTCCTGACGGATATTCTGACTGTGCGCTCTGAGTAGTTGGCCTGTCAAATCATACGCCATGGCGCCCGTGATCCGCGCGGGCACAATGTCACCCACCCTGGCGCGCCCTTCTATGAACACCATTCCATCGATCTCTGGCGCGTCACGATAGCTGCGACCTATCGAGACGCTCTTGTCGTGGCCCTCGACCAGGACATCCAGCGTCTTGCCGACGAGCGACTGATTGATCTGCAATGAGATTCCCTGCTGCAGCTCCATGAGGCGCGCATACCTATCCTTCTTGACCTCAATCGGAACCGGATCCCCCAACGGCTCGGAACTGGTGCCTGCCTCGAATGAGAATTGGAATGCCCCGACGCGGTCGAAGCGAATCTCTTGCAGAAAATCCAGCAGGGCTTGAAATTCCTCCTCGCTTTCGCCCGGGTAACCCACGATGAACGTCGTGCGGATGGCCAAATTTGGCATAGCCAGGCGCATCTTTGCAAGCGTCTTGTATACCCAATCGATATTGGATGGCCGCCGCATCCGATAGAGGGTCTTGGGATGTGCGTGCTGGAGCGGTATATCCAGATAAGGAAGGATCTGACGATGCACTGCCATGACGTCGATCAGACGGTCACTCACATGGCCCGGGTACGCGTACATGAGGCGGATCCAATCCATGTCCGGCACAGACAAGGTTAGCTGCTCCAGCAGTAGAGCCAGCCCATCCTTGATCCCGAGATCGTGGCCGTAGTCTGTCGTGTCTTGCGCGATCAGCACCAACTCGCGCGCGCCGCCGTCGCGAAGCCGGCGGGCCTCGTCCAGAATGCGTTCCATCGGGCGGCTCACTGCCGTCCCTTTGATAAGCGGGATGGCGCAAAAGGCGCAGGGGCGCCGGCAACCGTCGGCAATCTTCAGGTAAGCGGATGATCCCGAGACGCTGGCGCGCACCACGTCCGCTTCATCAGTACCGACCGTGGCAGCCGTGCTGGGCAGATGATACAGTGGCGTCGGGTGCTGCGTTTTGCGCAGTTCTTGCACCAACGACGCGATATCCATCCAGCGACGCGTCCCCAAGATCCCGTCTATGCCCTGCACCTGGCGTGCAACTTCTGCCCCGTACCTTTGCGTGAGACATCCTGAGGCGATCAGCAGCTGACCAAGCCGTTTGCCGCCAGCGAGGGTTCGCAGAGCCTCTAGCGATTCGTGTTTGGCGGGGCCGATGAAGCCGCAGGTATTAACGATCAGGATCTCCGCCTCTGCCGGATCTTCGACCATCCGATATCCGTCCCGGTCGAGCAATTCCGCCATGGAGTCCGAGTCCACGGTGTTCTTGGCGCAACCGAGCGAAACCAGATGAAATGTGTTGGATGACAAGACTATCCTCCAAGTCTGGGCGTGGGCGTCGCGGACGGGGTCCGTGTGGGTGTGAGAGAAGGAGTGGGCGTGATATTTGGTGTCGGCGTCCGCGTGGGAAGGAGCGTGCCCGTGGGCGTCGCAACGCCTTCTGCTGAGTAGATACGGTCAACCACTTCGCCGAACGTACCCATCAGGCCCAAATCGTGGCCGTTGTAGTTCACCTTTAGAGCGGCCGCGTCGCCTGCGAGCACCTCGATCTGCTGCGCGGCTTGATACGAGTAATTGGTGCCTGGCTCAGAGCGGCCCTCAAATTGGACCTTCCCATCGACACTGATGCGCATGTACGTCCGGCCGGTTGCGGCCAGATTGACTTGGACAGTGACACTGGCACCCAGCGTCGGCAGCTCGACTGTACTACTAGGTTCCAGACCAGAGGCGAGCGATGTGGCCTGCGCCGGTATCAGCGTAACTTGCTGGAACACGGTCGGCAACACGTTGCCGCTTAACACGTCCGAGATCGAGGGCGAGGTCGCTCTGGCGGGGGTCGACGCACTTACGGCGACGATCCTGCTGATGCCCCACATGGCAAACAGCAGCAGCATAATTGCAGCGCCTCCTCCAAAAAGCAGGTCGCTGGCAATGAAGCTTCGCAGAGGCGGCAGTGTTGTGTTCACAGTCATGTGCGCCCGCGGGTGCCCGGGCCGCCTCTGGAGTCCCAGCTCCCGATGGCGCGCCTGAAGTCCGTCCGCGAATCGTAGAAGGATGGCGTCCGCATCAAGGTCGAGAAAGGCCGCATAGTTTGCGAGTATGCCACGCGTCTGGACAGGCGAGGGCAATCCATCCAACGTGCCTGACTCCAAGCCTTGGAGATACGCGGCCCTTACCTTAGTGTGACGTTCCACCTCCTGGTAAGTCAGGCCGAGGGCCTCGCGCCTCTTGCGCAAGCCCACACCAATCTCAGCGAAGATCTGGTCAGAGGATTTGGGTGATTCTTCAACCTCG
The DNA here is from genome assembly GCA_041480885.1 of Anaerolineae bacterium. Taxonomy (GTDB): domain Bacteria; phylum Chloroflexota; class Anaerolineae; order Anaerolineales; family Villigracilaceae; genus Fen-1038. The sequence goes on along the minus strand of JBGPAT010000371.1, from coordinate 684 downwards.
CTCGGGAGCGGATTGAAATCGCCCGCATTTGGCAATTGCCCCGGCCCAGCGCTGTCGACTTCCTCGGGTCTGGCGGTTGAGGCCGCGTTGGCGTCACCAGAGCTGGAAGGTTCGTGTAAGTGCACTGGGACCAACTTTGCGGCCAAGGCTTCGAGCCGGGCCAGCCAGCTCGAGCCAGCCGCCGGGGAATCATTCGCAAGCTCGGTTTGTGATAGGGCCGGTTCTGAGGGGAGACCGTGCTGCTCCCACGCAATGTCATCGCCCGGCAATTCGACGATGTTGGCGGGAACGCTGTCTCGGGGATTCGGTGATTCGGGAGGCGGTGGACCGCCCGGCGCCCCCGCTGGGGACATGCTGGCGGGAATCTCGGGGGGTGCCGCGACCCAGAGAAACTCAGCGGACTCTACATCACGGCTTTTTTTTTTATATCGGCCGGCAGGGGCTCGCGGGTGGCTGCTCCCCGCGGCCCGCGTTCGGGCTGCGACGAGGGCTCGCCCGCTGCGTCAGGCGATGAGGAAACTTGTTCCACGGTCGCGTCGCGAAACATTTCCCGAATTTTGGATTCCAAGGGCGCAGGGATCCTCGATCGTCGCTCGACCCGCTCCTTTCCCGGATCGCTTGAGATCGACTCACCGGACTCAGTCTTCGACGGCTCGCTTTGACCAGAGGGGGCAGCCTTCCACG
>JBGPAT010000370.1:0-3221 GCA_041480885.1 Anaerolineae bacterium | reverse complement strand
GCCGTTGGCGCGCCGGCCGCGTATCTGGCGGACCAGTTGGCTGACGGCTGCGCGTCCCACTTGCTCAATCGGGACGCGCACTGTTGTGAGAGGCGGCGTCAGGAACTGCGCGATCGGCGAATCGTCGTAACCGACGACTTTAACGTCTTGTGGAATCCGTTTCCCGGCCTGGCGCAAGGCCAGGTAGGCTCCGGCTGCTGAACCGTCGTCGGCCGCAAACACCGCGTCAAAGACCAGGTGAGCGCTCAGCCAGTCATGAACCGTTCTTTGGGCATCCTCCTGGTTGAAGCCCCCAAGGCCTATCAGCGTTGGATCCTCCGGAATGTGGTGGGCCCTGAGCGATAAGCGGTAGCCATGCTCGCGCTGTTGGGAATCCTCATTGCCATCCGGACCCTGCAGAAAGGCGATCCGCCGGCAAGTGTGGACAGCGATCAGATGATCCACAAGTTCCCGCGCACCGCGCTGATTCTCAATGATGACGGTCGGGATGGCGATGGATTTTGGTGCTCTCTGAAAGGTCAACACGACGGGAAAGTTGATCCGGTGAAGACGCTTGAGTTCATTCAGGTCAATGCTTTGCGTGAACACCACGAGTCCGTCGGTGTTATGTTCGGCCAGGGACCGGCCCGCAGCGGGTGACGACGCATGCGGAATATGGCTGGTGGTGTGGATTAGCAGGTCAAACCCCGCCGCACGTGCCTCTGCTTCAATGCCCCGCAGCAACGGTGAAAAGAACGATTCCCCGATCTCCGGCAGGAGAAGCCCAACTGTGTCGGTGTGGCGGCTCGCCAGGATGCGCGCCGCCGCCCGCGGCACAAACTCGAGTTGCTCTATGGCTGCTCGCACGCGTTCAGCGGTATTGCCTGCAACCGGGGCTTTGGCATTCAGCACGCGGCTGACGGTCGCGATGGAGACGCTGGCCTCTCGTGCCACATCCGAAATCGTGGGGGATCGCCTGGAGTAGGGCACCGGTGAAAGCGCTTTCTGAAAACGCTTACACCTAGGATACGAAAACTCGGCGCCCGAGTCAACTGACAAATGTCATGATTCCACCAAAATCGGCAGCGTGGCTGCGAACGACTACGCCTCCGCCGTCCACACGCGCTTTCGATCCTGGGCCGATCGGTTTGTTGCGGGGTATGTTGGCCCACGACTACGTTTCGCCTTCGTCGGCCGGGTCCTCTAGGAGCCGCCCCGCTGATCCTCTGTCCCCGGCCCGCGGGCTGGTCGGTGCGCACTCGTCTATGGCATCCTGTATTCAGCCTGCAGCCAGAGCCGTCACAGCCAGCGGCACTCCCATCCAAGGCGGCTGTTTCATGGCCGTCGAGCCAGTCGTGGGCTGATGATCGGCTGCCCCCGCACGCACTTACCGACCGCGCCTTGTTCCCGGGTCGCGCCACTGCCGCCCTTCCCCGGCGGAGAGCCCCTGGTCTAGCCCGCTACTGCCTTTTGATTGCCAGAAGTGTGATGTCGTCAAACTGGTCGGCGGTTCCGACAAACTGAGCCAGTTGGCCCTCGATGGTCTGGATGAGCGCCGCTGGAGTGGAAGCGCTGTTGAGCAGCACAGCGGACAGCCGATCTCTGCCGAACAGCTCATTCTCCGGATTGACGGCATCGGGGATCCCGTCCGTGCAGCCCGCAAGTCATCTGTATTCAAAAGCACCGATGTCGGGCCTTGCATCGCGGGCTTTTCCGTCCAGGTCGTTCACCGGGGCCTTGTAAGTCGTTCCCGCATTGATCGCCGGACTGGCGCTCTGCAAGTGGAAATCAACGTTGGGCCAGCCAGCCGCAAAGAGCGGATTGAGAATGATGTCGCCCTGACCCTGACCCGTGAATCGGGTCCAGGTGCCATCCGTAATCTCGGTCCGAGCGAAGAAGGGATCGTGTCCCCTGACGAAATCGGCCTGAATCTCACCGTCTTCCCGGCTCCAATACAGATTGTGAGACTCGATCAGGGTGACCCCGGGTCCGACGTAGAGACCGGTGGGCGAAGAGTCGACGGCGGGGCCCGTATTGAAGGCAAAGATGTTGTTGACCAGGATCAAGGTCAGTTTCGGGGGCCCGGCCGCCTCCGGGTAGCCGGCGACGAAGGAATAGTCGCGTCCACTGTAGGCTGGATCCCACATGTTGTAGGCAACCACGTTGTTGACCACTTCAATTGTGCTGGGGTACGCGCCAACCATGACGGGATTTCCTCCCTGGCCCCAGACGATGTTGTTTACCATTCGCCCGCCTGACCAGAGTTTGATTCCCTGAAGGTGATTGCGCACAACGCGATTGCGTCGCACCAGGATCCCCGGCACATTGCCGGCCTTGTCGCGTGAGTTCAGGTCAATGCCGTCGCCGCCGTTATCGTGGATGAAACAATCCTCCACCAGGACATTGCTACCCTTTTCCAGACCCAGCCCATCGCCACCGTAGCCAGCACCCAGTCCCGAGCCTGAGATTTCCAGACGACGGAAAGTCACATGGTCGCATGGACCGGGTGTGCAATCCACGGCGGTGTACGCGGCATCGCGGATGCGGCTGTCTTCCAGGATCACATCACTGACCGGGCCGCTTGCAGGAGGTCCTCCCGATTCGCCCTCGGTCATGTGGACGCCGGCTTCGCCCCCGACCACTGTGAGACCCGCCAGGCGGATGTGGTGATTGTCTCCGATCAACGTGACCCCCCAGATGGGGAATCCGGTCACGGTGAAATTCAGCAGGTTGACATACGACGTGCCCTTTGTCAGCGTCAGGGGGGCTTTAAGCGCAGGCGTCTCATTCGGGGCAGCCATGAACTTGATCGGCGCGCCCACTCGCCCCGAACGAGAGAAGAAGATTTCCCCGTCCGCATAGGTGCCCGAGTGGACGCACACCGTGTAGCCAGGCTGTGCAACCGCGGCCGCATGCTGCAAGGTTCGCCACGGAGCCGATTCGGTGCCAGGATTTGCGTCGCCACCATTTGTCGCCACGTGGTGGGTGCAGGCCGTCGGCGGCGGGGTGCCCGGCAGATGCCATGTAACGACCAGCTTCGGACGATACGCCAGTGTGGCGTCCCCACTGTACAGGCTGAGGTAGTTGGCGATGGCGTTGTTGTTGTCGTCCAGCTTGAACCGCATACGGAGTTGGCTTGTGCCCGCTCGATTGATGTATGGAAACGCCGTGGCGGGCAGTGTGATCGTGTATTTTCCACTGACCAGCGCCGGGATGAAAGGGCCCAGGCCGCTCTTGCTGGC
>JBGPAT010000369.1:0-3236 GCA_041480885.1 Anaerolineae bacterium | reverse complement strand
GGCCTGCAAATGCTGCGTGGTATAATCCGGCCGCTTTACCCATGACGTTGCTTAGTGTGCAAGGCGCCCAGGAGCGTATCCTAAGGCATCTTCACGTAGTGGATACTGAGGCTTTGCCTCTGGAGCACTGCGCTGCCCGCGTTCTGGCCTCAGACATCCTGTCAACCGACCTTCCCCCTTTTGACAATTCATCCGTGGATGGATTCGCCGTGAGCACGGTCGACATCTCGACTGCCTCATCGGCCGCGCCGAGCATATTGCGCGTCGTAGCCGACATCCCAGCCGGAGGAGAGGCCAACAGGGCATTGCAGCGCGGCGAGGCCGCCCGGATCATGACTGGCGCACCCATCCCCCCAGGCGCAAATGCCGTGATCATGATCGAAGATACTGATTTCCAACTACGCGGCCCAAACCCGCCGCTGCCGACAGAAGTAAGGGCTCTGAAAGCGGTTAAGGCAGGCGAGAACATCCGGACAAAGGGGATGGACATCGAAAGCGGCCGTAAGGTCATGTTCGCCGGCGTCCGCCTTCGGCCGCAGGACCTTGGGCTATTGGCTATGCTTGGCGTCGCCAACGTGCCCGTCTTCCGCCGGCCGCGAGTCGCCATGCTTTCAAGCGGAGACGAGTTGATACCCGTGGACTGCCCGCTTGCACCAGGCAAGATACGCGATTCAAATTCGTACACCCTGAGTGCTTTGATTGCGGGGGTCGGCTGCGAGGTGGTGGGGCTGGGAATCGCGCCTGACGATTTCCAAGTGCTGCAAATGCTCTTTGAGCGCGCTGTCGAATCCCAGGTCGACGCCATTGTCTCCTCGGCAGGCGTAAGCGTTGGCGCGTTCGACTATGTTAGGGAAATCATCGAGGCGCGTGGCCGCCTCGATTTCTGGCGAGTCAACGTGCGTCCGGGTAGGCCGCTAGCCGTAGGTGACTTTCAGGGAATTCCTTTTATCGGCCTGCCGGGCAATCCCGTTTCGGCTTTCATCGGATTCGAACTCTTCGTGCGACCGGCTCTGGGCCACCTAGCCGGCATGGAATCCACCGCACGGACCAGGATGCCAGTCACACTGGCAGAAGCTATTGAGTCAGACGGTCGCGAAAGTTATCTGCGCGCGATTGTGGAAGAGCGCCAGGGCACTCATTTCGCCAGGCTGACCGGTCATCAGGGTTCAGGCAACTTGCTTTCACTAGTTCAGGCCAACGCTTTACTTATCATCCCCGCTGGAGTAAAATCGCTTGCCGTTGGCGACCAGGCAGAAGTCTGGCCGTTGTGAGTTGACATGGATCGCTGGCTGTATCGAAGTTCACTTGTTCTCGCCGCCATTGGCACGCTGGTCTCGATCTACATGACCATCTTCAAGCTCACGCAAAATGAGAGCATGTGCCTGGGAAATGGTGGCTGCTCAGTCGTTAATAACAGCATCTACGCGGCAGTCTACGGCGTACCGGTTGCGGTCGTCGGCATTTGCGGCTATGCGCTCATATTCGCCGCGCTCCTGCTGCAGTCCCGCATCGCGTTTCTGCAGCTTAATGGAATCTTGCTGGTCTTTGGACTGGCACTGGCGGGCTTCTTGTTCACGCTCTATTTGGTCTACGTGGAGGTGGCATTGATACACGCCCTGTGTCCATTCTGTGTGACGTCCCAGGTAAGCATGACCCTGCTATTCATACTCTCCGTCACTCGGCTGGCCCGCGAGCCAGTTATCTAGGAGGAACTTCATGGCCCGCATTCGTTGTCATTATGCAGATTGCGTGTTCCTTGATGAGGGCTATTGTTCCGCAGCCGCGATTGAGCTCGACCCCGACACCGGCTGCGCCACTTACGCGCCGAACGAAGAGGCAGCCAAGCAGGAATGGAATGAGGATGAGGATGTTGAAGAATGGGAAGATGACGAAACCGAAGATGAAGAAGAAGAGTCCTGGGACGAGGACGAGGACGAATTCTAACCCATAGCGCGTCGGCTCACCTGCGATGCAGAGGCCCTCTCCCCCGAGAGGGCCTTTTAGTTCGCTTTGGCGCGATTTGTTATCACGGGGTCAGACGGCGCTGCCTCAGGTCACGACGCGACCATCCCGAACGACGCCGCGTCGTCTCCGTCGCAGGTCCCGGCTGTCACCATGCGCCGCGGCAAGTAGGTCCGGTCAACGTGGCGCGCCCTGGCCGTTGGACGTACCGACTCTCGCGCTTCCGTTGTGGCATCCGGCCTTGCAGCCGGGCATATTGCCCGGGCGCCGCATATGAGGTTTTGGGCTCGCCCACGGCGTATTCAGCAGAAGCATTCGCATGGATTGTAGGTGATCTGGCGTGCACGGGCCACGATTTCCTAAATTGCCGAGGGAGATGCAACCATGACTGCCGGAGTTGGCTGACTTACTCCCCAAAAATCGATGCGCAGAGGGCAACACTCAAGACGGCCCGCGACGCGTGTGCCTAGGCGAAGCGATACAAGAGAATCCCCGCCGCGACTGCCAGGTTCAGTGAACTGGTGCGGCCGCGCATCGGCAACTTAAGCGCCACGTCGCACGCCCGCAATTGGTCCGGCGTCAATCCTTTTTGTTCACTTCCGAACAGCAAGATCCACGGCTGCCTCGGCTGGAAATCACGGAAGTCGAAGTCTGCGTGTGCAGACGTCCCGATGAGCTGGCAGCGCCGCTCCCTCCTCCAATCATCGAATTCCTCAAAAGTCGTCTCGATGAGGGGTTTCCACAGCGATGCCCCCATGCTGGCGCGAATCGCGGTGGGATGATAGGGATCCACGCCCCCATTCAACACGAACAGGCAGTCCCCACCCACCGCATCCAGTGTCCTTAGTATCGTTCCCAGATTGCCCGGATCTTGGGGCGAAACCAGCGCCGCGCCGAACCGTATGCCCGCCACGTCCACCATGCGGCTGTGATTTTGACGCACAATTGCGACGATCCCCTGCGGATTCTCCTTGCCGGCGATCCACTCCATCACTTCCACCGATACCTGCTCCATTCGGCCAGAAAAGCGAGATACAAGGTCCTGGGCAAACTTGCTCGTCAGGCTTTCAGGCGCGTACAGCAGCGCCTCGATATGCCATCCGGCTTCGATGACTTCGCCGACATGGTGAACCCCCTCCACCAGGAACAGGCCCGTCTCAGCCCGCGCCTTACGGAGACGAAGCGACCGTGCCTGCCTGACGAGCGGATTGGAGCGGCTACTAATCAACATCCCCACCCCAGTACCGGTCGCCTTGCCTCCCTCACAGTGCGCG
>JBGPAT010000368.1:0-3242 GCA_041480885.1 Anaerolineae bacterium | reverse complement strand
TGGCTCGGCTGGCAGATCGAGTCCAACTGGACCGATCCCTTTCTTTTCGCCGTATACTCCATCGTCAAACCCCTGGCGACTGCCGGCATTTTGGTAGTGATGTACAGTATCATCACCCGCGGCGATTTCAACGCGCCCATGTTCCCGTACATCTACTTCGGAAATGCATTCTACATATATGTTGGCGCGGTCATGACCGGCATCTCCTGGGCCGTGATTGACGATCGCGAGCACTACAAAATGCTGAAATACATGTATGTCGCGCCCATCCGCATTCCCGCCTATTGGCTGGGTCGGGGTGTGGCTCGCTTCCTGAGCGGCTCAGTTGCCGTGCTTATCACCATTTCCTTTGGCGTACTCTTCCTGCATGTTCCGCTTGATCTCGCGCATGTGAACTGGTCGCTTTTCTTAGTCTCCTTGTTTGTTGGCATTGTCATGCTCGCCATGTTGGGATTGATACTTGCCAGCATTACACTCCTGGTCGCTCACCATTTCTTCCTGATTGGGGAGGCGGTGGCGGGTGCCCTGTACTTGTTCAGCGGCGCCATCTTTCCTCTGGAGGTGCTGCCGGCCTGGCTGAGGCCGGTGGGTTTCGCCATCCCGATTACCTACTGGCTCGAACTGATGCGGCGGTCGCTGGCTGGTGGCGTGGCACACGCTTTTCCGACTCTTGCGAATTTCAGCAGCATGCAGCTGCTTGGTATACTATCGGGATTGACCCTGCTCTTCGGACTGGTGTCCGTGTTCACCTACCGCGTTTGTGATCATTTGGCCCGCGAGCGCGGGCTGATCGACCTCGTCACGAACTACTAGCCCCCTCCGCAGGACCAAGCCTTCCCGATCGAGCGGCAGTCCCGAGCCCTGGACCCGCTGCACCTTGGTATTGCTGCCTGTGTCAGACTCGCCCATCTTCATTGGTAGCATCATGAACGGTCGCCTCGGCCGCGTTTGGGCCGCCTCTTCAAAACGGGGACTGGTCGCCATCGATTTTGGCATCACGCGCGAGCAATTTGTGGCTGCCATCCTCCGGCGAACCAAGCGGGAGCCGACGTACGCTCCGCGTCGTCTGCGCAAGGTCACGCGGCAGGTTAGAGAGTACCTGGCCGGGAAACGACACCATTTCGACCTGTCAGTTGACTGGTCCACGGTCGCCTCGAGTTTCCAACGCCGCGCACTCCGGGCTGTCTTCTCGATCCCCTATGGGCAGACGCGCACCTACGGCCAGATTGCGCGTCAGATTGGGCATCCTAGGGCATCCCGTGCTGTGGGCCGCTGCAATGCGACCAATCCAATGCCGCTCGTCATCCCCTGCCATCGCGTCGTCGGTGCGGATGGCAAGCTGCGCGGCTATGGCGGAGCCGGTGGACTCCATACCAAGGCGTGGCTGATTCGCATGGAACATGGCCCACGGTAAAACCCAGCGTCTGCACGCCAGTCCCACGCTGGTCGCTGTATTGCAGGAACCGATCGGAGGGAACTCCCTCGTGCTGGGTAAAATTGGGCCGTGAGATCTGGCGCATCATTGACTTCAACCTACCATCGATAGAGTCCATCGTATGGCGGATACCTGGAGGTCTGCTTGAAAGCTAGAGACTGGTTCATCTTCCCCCTGCTTGGTGGGATTTGGAGCTCATCATTCCTCTGGATCAAAATAGCGGTCAAGGAAGTTGGACCGGTCACACTCGTTGCCTTCCGTGTCTTATTTGGTCTACTTTTCGGCTTGGCCGTAGTCGCCATTCAGCGCGCCAAGTTTCCCCGCACGTTCGCGGAATGGCTGCCCCTGCTCGTGCTTGGCATCAGCAATGTCGCCATCCCGTTCTCCCTTATCTCATGGGGAGAACAAGCCATTGATTCGGCGGTTGCCGCGATCCTGGACGCGACCGTGCCATTGTTCGCGGTCGTCATAGCGCACTTCGCCTTGCGCGATGACAAGATCACGCTTCCCAAGCTGCTGGGCCTGATTCTAGGGTTTGCGGGTGTGATCGTCCTGATGAGTAAGGATGTCGGTGCCTCACCCGGTTCAGTTCTTGGACAGGCGGCCGTGGTGCTTGCCTCCGTTTTCTACGCCGGTAGCAACGTCTACGCCCGCACATCCACGGAGAACACGTCTGGCATCTTCCGGAGCGTGGGACCCCTTGTCTCCTCGACCGCGGTGATGTGGTCCGCGACCATCTTCGTGGAGCGGCCGCTGAAAATACCGCGGCTGCCGAGCACATGGCTTGCCTTGGCCTGGTTGGGTATCCTCGGATCCGGTTTTGCCTTCATTTTGCTGTACTACCTGATTCACGCCATAGGGCCCACTCGTGCCACCATGGTCACATACCTTTTCCCGCTCGGTGGTGTGATTCTCGGTGTCAGTTTCCTGGGCGAGCCGCTCACTTGGCAGCTTCTGACCGGCGGCGCACTCGTGGTCGCAAGTCTGTTGATCGCCAATCTTCGGTCTCCACCTCGTGAGGCCGTGGGGGCGGACGCCCCGTGACTGCTTCTGCAAGGCTGCATAGACACCGATGACTGACTTCCATTCGGGCTTCATTGCGGTCATCGGGCGTCCCAATGTCGGCAAATCGACCCTCATAAATGCGCTATTGGGTCAAAAGGTCGCGGCGGTGTCTCCGCGCCCGCAAACTACCCGCCGCCGCCAGCTTGGGATTCTGACGCTCCCTGACGCGCAGCTGATCTTTGTCGACACGCCCGGCATTCATTCGCCGCGTCACAAGCTGGGCAAGTTCATGAATCAAGAGGCTCATGAATCGCTGGACGGCGTCGATGTGGCTCTTTTTCTGGTGGATAGCTCCACCGAACCTACGCCTGACGACCGCCAGATAGCCTTCCTTCTTGACGGCCTCGCAACACGGACCGCCTTGATCCTGGTCCTCAACAAAGTTGACTTGTTGGAGGAGCCGGTGCCTGAATCGCGGCTGGCGAACTACGCCGCCCTGCTGCACCGGAAGATCGATTTCATCCAGATTTCGGCCTGGCGCCGCGACGGCTTGGCACAGCTCGTGGAATTGCTTATCCAGAGGTGTCCCGTTCGGCCGCCTGAATATGAAGAAGAACAATTGACGGATCTGTATGAGCGTGAGATTGCCGCCGATCTGATTCGTGAAGCCGCCCTCCTGAGACTGCGCGACGAAGTCCCGCACGGGGTTGCAGTTCGCATCGATGAATTCAAGGAACGTCCCAATGGGGTCGCCTACGTGGCCGCTACCATCTTCGTGGAGCGCCAGTCGCAAAAGGGAATT
>JBGPAT010000367.1:0-3249 GCA_041480885.1 Anaerolineae bacterium | reverse complement strand
GGGAGGCACCATGAAAAAATCAAAAACCAGCACGCCGCTCATGGCGGCCAGCAGGGATGGTCCCCGCCCGAGATACACCGCGGAAATGACCACGATCGCCAAATAGATCATCACCAGGTTCGTGGGCTCGATCTGTCCGCGGAAGGAGAAGCCTAGGAGCGTGCCGCCCGCCACGAGTCCCAGGCTAAGCAGGTATCGCAACAGTGGTCGGTGGGGCCTCCACTCCCGCGAAACAAGCGTCGGGCCCTTCTCGGCCTTGCCGCTGATCACATATATGTCAATGTCGCCGCTCGCGTAGATCAGCCGATCCACGACGGAGCCGGCAAGCAGCTCCCGCCAACGCGGCCGGATGGGCTTGCCGACGACGATCTTCGTGATGTTATGTTTGCGTGCATAGGCCAGGACTGCCTCCTCGATGGAGCGACCAGTCAGTGTGCGGGCCTTCGCGCCCAGGTTCTCGGCAAGCCGCAGGGCCTGGTCAATGCGGTCTCGATTATCAGGATTCATCTCTGGCTTCGAGGCCACCTCCACAGTGACCGCGAACCAATCTGCATTCAGCTCATCAGCCAGGCGGCGTGCTGTCCGGACAACTTTTTCAGCATACGGGCTCGGACTGAGGCAGACCAGGATGCGCTCGCTCGCAGGCCACACGCCGGGGATCGCCCGCGTCCGCATGTAGGAGCGCATCTGTCCATCGACGCGCTCGGCGGCGCGGCGCATGGTCATCTCGCGCAGGGCGGTCAGATTTCCCTGCCGGAAGAAATCCTTGATCGCGCGTGCAGCCTGCTCGGGGATGTAGACTTTGCCCTCACGCAGGCGATTGAGCAGTTCGTCGGGGGGCAGGTCGACCAGCTCGAGTTCGGTGGCCTCATCGATCACGCGGTCCGGGATGGTCTCACGAACCATCACTCCGGTGATTTGCGCCACCACGTCATTCATGCTCTCGAGATGCTGGATATTAAGCGTGGTGTAGACATCAATCCCGGCATCCAGCACGTCCTCCACGTCGAGAAAGCGTTTCGGATGGCGCGATCCCGGCGCGTTGGTGTGCGCGAGTTCATCCACCAGCACCAATCCGGGATGGCGGGCAATGACCGCGTCCACATCCATCTCGGTCAGGTTGACATTCCGGTATTCGATGGTCTTGCGCGGCAGGACTTCCAGCCCGGCGACCATCCGTTCTGTCTCCGCCCGTTTATGGGTCTCGATGTACCCCACGACCACATCGATGCCCTCGCCCTTGCGTTGGTGGGCGGCCTCGAGCATGGCAAATGTCTTCCCAACCCCCGCGGCATAGCCGAGGAAGATCTTGAGTCTGCCGCGCCCGCGTTCCTCTGCCTGCGCTTGCGCCAGCAGGGCCTCTGGATCGGGCCGGCGTTTCTCATCCATGAATGTATTTTACGGCAATCTGGTTAGACTTCCGACAGGAGACATTTCGGGGCGCCGGCCGAGGTTGACTTGTTTTGCCTTGGGTTCCTAATGCAATCCATCCAGTGCCAGGTTCAGTTCGAGTACATTGACCCGCGGCTCGCCCAGGAAGAAGAATTGGCGGCCTTCGGTATACTGATCCACGAGCGCCTTCACCGCCGCATCCGCCAATCCCCGAGCCTGCGCAACGCGATGAACCTGATAGTAGGCGGCGGCCACGCTGATCTGCGGGTCGAGCCCGCTGCCTGAGGCGGTGACTAGGTCCACTGGGATGGGCGCAGTGTTGCTCGGATCGGCCGCTTTGAGCGCATCGATCCGTGCCTGCGCAGCCTTCACGAGAGCCGGATTCAAAGGGCCATAGTTCGAGCCGGACGATCCCGTCAGGGTATCGGCGTTGAAGGCATTATAGGGAAAGTCTCCCGTCGCAGACAGTCGCCCCCAGAAATACTTCGGATCGTCAAATTGCTGGCCGATCAGTTCTGAGCCGAGCGCCTTCCCGTTCTTGTCGAGGATCAAGCTGCCGTTCGCCTGATGAGGGAAGAGCAACTGCGCGATGCCGGTGATTGCGAGGGGATAGATCAAGCCGGTCAGCACGGTGAATACCAGCAGGAGTATGAGGGCAGGTCGAATTTGTTCACGCATTTTGGCATCTCATTTCGTGATTGATTTCTGATTCACGCTTTTTCCGGACTCTTGCATCTCAACCAATCGGGTGCGTTCCAGCGCTCGCCCAGCCTGTGAGGCAAAGTTCTGGAACAGCCGGCCCTCGGCGGGTGGCAATTCCGTAAAGAAACCCTTCCAGACCTGGATCTCGCCGATCAACCCCCAGGAATTCATGATCGGAATCGCACGATCCGGGCGCCCTTTGCTTTTTGCATCGCGGGGTTCGCTAACGACGATTCTCGACGACTGCCCGGCAGGCTCGTAGATGACACTTACCAATAGAGCTTGAAACAGCTGCTGGATCTGTTGAGCCACCGTGTGAGATACCGCCTCCTGGGTGCGTAAGCCACACAAGACTTCGCTCAGCTCGTACATGAACACCGCGTTGCGAGCTTCTGACAGGCTGGCATCGATCCGTCCGACAACGACGCTTGCCACCCCCATAAAAATCGCAAGCACAAGCCAACCCTCCAGGCTGCCCACTGCAAATGTGAGGAACGGTGGAATGAAGAAGAAATCAAAAACTAGGGCGGCCGTCAAGGCCGCGCTCATCCCGGGAGCCTGTCCCCAGCGATGGGCGCTCCAAGCCACAGGGATCAGGAGCACCAAAGCGATGACCGCTTCGCCCAGCGACGCACGTCCGATCAACAGTAAAGGAATGGCCGTTGCAATTACGGTAAAAACAGCCATAAGGCAGCTGATCAGCAATTGTGGGGTGAGCACCGAGAATCTGTTTGTGGTCACGACGTTTCTCCGACTTTTCTGTGAAAGCATGCGATTCTAGACAAGATGCAGCGCCGCCAGCAGCATGTCGATCAACTTGATGCCGATGAAGGGCGCGATCAGACCACCCACGCCATAGATTAGCAGGTTGTCCCGCAGCAGCCGCGCCGCGCCGACCGGGCGATACGGCACGCCCCGCAGAGCCAGCGGGATCAGCGCGATGATGATCAGTGCATTGAAGATGACCGCCGACATGATCGCGCTCTGCGAAGTCGTGAGATGCATGATGTTGAGTGTGTTGAGCACCGGGTAGGTGGTGGCAAACGCCGCCGGGATGATGGCGAAATACTTGGAAACGTCGTTGGCGATGCTAAAGGTAGTGAGAGCACCCCGCGTCATGAGCAACTGCTTACCGGTCTCGACGATTTCGATTAG
>JBGPAT010000366.1:0-3257 GCA_041480885.1 Anaerolineae bacterium | reverse complement strand
GAACGGAGATTCGCATGCAGGGATTCAACCTTCCTTACCAGCCGATCCCCCAGAAGCTGTACACAGCCGCGGATCTGTTTCAGGGCTTTGATGCAAACGAACCGGCATCCTGGGCAAAGACCGTGGACTTCGAGATATACCGGCACTTCGTCACTGAGGGCCGAACCACACCTCGCAACCCGTACATGGGGATGATGCAAGCTTTGCACGATAACGCCATTACTGAGGCGACAACCGCGTTCATCGAGGGGCGAAGAGTTGTAGCGATCATCGGCGATCATGAAATGGCCCGCGACTCTGCTATCTACAGGCAGATAGTCATCCTCGCTCGTCAGCTCACCCGAAGCGGCATTCTGACATGCACTGGCGGCGGACCCGGTGCGATGGAAGCTGGTCACCTTGGTGCTTCACTCGCGAGCAGCAGCGACGCGGATCTCGACGACGCGCTTGGCCAGCTCAAGATTCAATCTGTGGTGCCTGCCCTCGGAAAAATCGTCGACCCTGAAGGCGTGGTTGATTTCACGTTGGTGGCTCAAGCTTGCGCGTGGTTCAAACCGGCCTTCGAGCTTGCGAAATCGATCCAGTTGCCAGGGGAGAGTTTGGCGATCCCGACCTGGGGTTATGGCCACGAGCCACCCACCCCATTTGCCACTCACATCGCCAAGTACTTCCAGAATAGCATTCGGGAAGATGGTCTGTTGGCGATTGCCAGGCAAGGCATCGTCTGCACGCAAGGCAAAGCCGGAACGATCCAGGAGCTTTTCCAGGACGCTGCACAAAACTACTATCAGTTGTCGGGCCAGTTTAGTCCGATGATTCTTTTTGGAATCGATTATTGGACCAAGACCTACCCCGTCGTCGGCATCTTGCAGCAGCTATTCGCTGCGCAGTTTGCGAAGTGCGTGTTGGTCACGGACACCGTGGCCGCCGCCGCCGAGTTCATCGAGCAGTTCTCCCCGCAAGCAGGCTAATAACCGGTTTCAGCAGATGGTGCTTGGCCGCGCCCTGCCCGGACCTGGCCTAGGCACTGGCGTTCTCGGCCCGAGAGTAGAAGTACTTCTTACACAGCTCCACGGCCACGACGTAAAGAGCGGTCAGCCCGAGCATGGCCAGCATGAGAGGTGCAGGCAAAGGGACGAAGCCAAACACCGAGATGAACGGCAGGTACGGCAGCGCGAGCGTGACTGCGATGAAGAGCAACGTACTCAAGAGCAGGAATTTGCCCGGGCGGCTGCGGAAGAAGACATGGCGCGTTCGCACCACCAGGGCGATGACTAGCTCTGTGATCAGGGACTCGATAAACCAGCCGGTGCGGAACTCCTCCGGTGCAGCGCGGAACAGAAACAGCAGCGTCCCAAAGGTCAGGAAGTCGAAGATCGAACTGACCAGGCCGAAGAGCACCATGTAGTCCCTGATGAACCGGGTGTTCCAACGGTGAGGCTTCTGCACCATTTCGGGGTCCACATTATCGCCCGCAATGGTTGTCGCAGGGATGTCGGAAAGGAAGTTGTTGAGCAGGATCTGCGGGGCGAGCAGGGGCAGAAACGACAGCACCAGCGAAGCTCCGCCCATGCTGAACATGTTTCCGAAGTTGGCGCTGATCGTGGTGATGATGTACTTGAGCGTGTTTGCGAATGTGACGCGGCCCTCGTCGATGCCCTTCCGCAGGATGTCCAGATCCTGCTTGAGCAGCACAAAATCGGCGGCATCTTTGGCCACATCCACTGCCGAGTCCACGGAAATGCCCACGTCCGCGGCGTGCAGGGCCGGCGCGTCGTTGATGCCGTCGCCCATGTAGCCCACCACGTGCCCGCTCTTTTGCAGCGCGCGGATGATGCGCTCCTTCTGGTTGGGGTCCACTTCCGCGAAGAGGCTGGTGCGCTCTGCCAGGTGCAACAGCGCCTCGTCATGCAGGTCGTTGAGCTGGCTCCCGGTCAGTACGCCCTGGACGGGCAGCTTCACGGCGTCCGCCACGTGGCGGGTCACTTTCTGGTTGTCGCCAGTGATGATCTTGATCTCGACGCCGCGCTGCTTCAGATCCTGGATGACCTGCTGCACATCGGCCTTTGGCGGATCGAAGAAGAGCAGGAAGCCTTCGAACGTCAATCCTGTCTCCTCAGTGCGCGAATAGGATCCGGGGCGCGCCTCGACCGGCTTTGCCGCAAGGCCAAGGACGCGGAAGCCCTGTTCGCTCCATGCGCTGTACTGCTGTTCGATCCCCGCCCGCGTGGCGCTGTCCAGCGCTTGGGCTCCATCTCCTGACCGCACGCTGGTGCAAACGCTCAGAACGTTATCCAGGGCGCCCTTGGTGATCAGCGTGCGCTGGCCCCGTGCATCCGCTGTGACCATGCTCAAGCGCTTGCGCACGAAGTCGTACGGGATCTCGTCTATCTTCTGCTCGCTGCCGATGTTCAGCCCGGCCTGCTGCGCGGCTTCCTCAATGGCGTCATCCAGCGGATTGCTCAATCCGGTCTGAAAGTGCGCGTTCAGGTAGGCGTAGCGCAGCACCGCACCGGACGGCTGTCCCTGCGTATCGTGTGCGCCGTCGAGACGGACGACACCTGCGGTCAGGGTGCCGGTCTTGTCGGTGCACAGTGTGTCCATGCTGCCGAAGTTCTCGATCGAGTTCAAGCGGCGCACGATCACGCCGCGCTTGGCCATCTGCTGGGCACCGAAGGACAGTGTGATGCTGATGATCGCGGGCAGGAGCTCGGGCGTCAGGCCGACCGCCAGCGCCAGCGCGAAGAGCAGCGAGTCGATTGGCGGCTTGGCCAGGTAGATATTCACCGCCAAAACGATGGCCACCATCACCAGCATCACCTGCGTGAGCAGGTTTCCGAAGTGACGGATACCGCGTTCAAACTCAGTCTCCGGAGGGCGCAGTCTCAGCCGCTCGGCCACCTGACCGAACACCGTGGCCTGTCCCGTCTGCACGATCAGCACCTGTGCGGATCCGCTGCTGACATTGGTGCCCATGAAGACGCAATTGGTCCGCTGCGCCAGGCTGGCGTTGGCGGGAACGGTGTCCGGCTTTTTCTCCACCGGGAAGGTTTCGCCGGTGAGCACGGCCTGGTTGACGAAGAAGTCATCTGCTTCCAGGACGATGCCATCCGCGGGGATCAGACTGCCCGCCGAAAGCATTGCAATGTCGCCCGGCACGACCTCTTCGGACGGCAGCGTCTGCGGCTGGCCTCCGCGCAGCAGCTTGGACCGGATCGTGACCTGCGAGCGTAATTTCTCGACCGCGTTGGTGGCGG
>JBGPAT010000365.1:0-3261 GCA_041480885.1 Anaerolineae bacterium | reverse complement strand
GATTCGTGGATATGTCCATGGAGGCTCAACATGGGCTGGACTTCTTCAATGAAGGCCTTGACCGCGGCCGAGCCGGCAGATTTCATCACGACCTGCCCACCCTGCGTGATGATCTTGAGGTTCGGGTCCAGATCGGGACAAGTATCCAAACCGGAACCGAGTGGCGGCACGTGCAGAACAGCAATAGCTCGCTCCGGGGCGCGGATCGTGCCTGCGATCTCATCCAATTTTCTGGCAAGTTCCGGCTCTGAAATGTCGCGTGCACACAGCCAGGGTGTCAGGTTCGCGTTCGAAAGGCCGACCACTTCATAGCCCCCATCCAATTCAAAGTGCTTCATATCAGGGTTATGCACGCACTCGAACTCCTCCACGACCTTATCGATGGAAAACAGGTCGTCATTGCCAGCCATGAAGTAGAGGGTGGTGTTTTGCGGGACAAGTTTTTCCTCGGCCAACTGCAGCCATTCGCGAACGCGCTGGCACATCTCCTGCTCAAAACGAGCTCCCATTCTTGCCGGGTCGCCTTCCAACTGCTCGGCCTCATCTTTTTCAAGCACAATAGGATAAAAGCCCACCTGGCTGATCGCCTTCTTGAGACCTTCAAGCTCCTCGGAGGTCGAGGCAGTCTTGTCGGCGCCGAAAAGGTGAGCCTTGTAGTTGCCGCCTCCTTGATGGATCACAGGCACCATGGCCTTGCCGGTCACGTCGCCGCCGACTATGAGGGCGTTGGCTTTGTACTGGATGCCCGACGAAAGGAACTTGCGAAAGACGGCATCGGAACCGTGGAAATCCGAACCATACAGAATGCGAGTCATTTTCATTAAGTGCTCCGAATTGCCAGGGGGTTCCCAGTGGTTCGGCAGTCAAGCCCTGCCGAACCACTGGAATGCTCTTCAGAATGCTGAACTTGGTATAGGGGCAGGTCTAGATGGGCGGCACGGATTGGAAGGTCCAGTAAATATCGATGCCTTCCTTGCTCATACGGTACGATCGCGCCACATAGAAGACGATCAGCCCGCTGATTATGAAGCCGGCCAGAATCCCCAGCGTCGTTGCACTAATTCGACCTCCCACCGCCGGAAACAGGAAAGAGGCAACTATCAGCCACAACAGGAAGATCCAGGTGATGGCCCCGACGATCGTGATCACAGGCAGGTTTCCGATCCTGCGTTTCACGAAGGCACTAGCGTTCGCGAATAGATCCGGCTTGGTGAACGGGAACAGGGTCATGGCGAGGACCGGGACCAGCATGGTGCAGGCTGCAAAGAACACAAAGTTCAGCTGTGCTCCCATGACGCTTCCAGCCCACAGCCAACCTGAAGCATCCACGACCCCGATCTCCGCGATCAGGGTGATGATGAGAATCGCGATAATGGGGCTGTTCAGGGTCGGATGGATATAGGAAACCTTCTCTGGGATCAAGCGATCAAACGACCAGGCGAAAATGATGCGGCTGCAGTAGAAGAAGTACGTCTGCGCCAGGTTGATCAGTGTGTACACCCAGGCGATCGCCACAATCCACAACAGCACGATATTTGGATTGAGGATGGCCGCGTAGAAGGTGATCCACGGCATCGGGTTTGCATCAGCGACGCCGGCGTTGCTCAGATACGACTCGGCGGCAATCCACTCAAGTGGGACGAGCCGCTGCAGAAGGATCGCAGCCACGACGAAGATCGCCCAAGTCACGAGCAGGGAGGCCCACGAGCCACTGATCAAGGTCGACTCGGCCTGCTTGACTTCCCCTGCAAAAAAGGTGGGAATGTAGTAACCGTAGAAGATCCAGAAGCCCATGATCAGGCCCGCCAGGGTCATGATGCCCACATTCGGGTTGATCACCATGCCGTTGGTCTTTGCCAGGTCAATGCGAGCCGCGTAGCTGCCCGCCCCCATAAACTTATCCCAGGCGGCGGGGAAGGCATCTCGGGCCGCGGTGCCGAGCTGGAAGTACAGCACGACCCATGCCAGTAGGCCGAGGAAGAAACCGACTTCCAATATGCGCAGGATCGTGCGAGTCGGCTGAATCATCAAGATGAACGTGATGATCGTACAAACCGTGCCGATGAGGACGATCCCCATGGGCGTTGCTGACCACGTGGCAAAATCCACAAATCCCTGATTTGCCATGACGATTCCCATGGTCCGGAAGAGAACCGGGAGGGCTGTTTTGGGAATCCAGGCGATCAGTGAGCCGGCCACCATGGCGCTGAAGATGACCAAGGTCCAGGACGCCGCAAAAGCCAGGGGAGCGCTCAGGGTCCGGCTCGCCAGCGTGTAGTCCGCCGCCGAGCGCGGCATGGTGGCGCCGATCACCGCATAGGTGTAGGCATGGAACAAGCAAAAGAACATTGCCACGGTCAGCACGCCAATAATGCTGCTGCCGGGCCACACGCCGGCCACCCAGGAGAACGGAATTAGGCCGGATGAGGAGAGGCTGATGCAATGGACCCCAAACACCATCGCACCAAAGACACCGATGGTCCTCACGAGACCTGAGCTCTTGCGGGCGTAGAGCTTCTTGCCTTTTGCGGCTGCGGGTGCAACCATTTCAGCCATTGCTATTCTCCTTTCGATGTTCTTCGAAGAAAACACGTGATCACGAGCAAGTACTTGGTCTTCGGATCAGGACAGATTGGTCGCGAGTCCCTCCTTTCCCAGTTCGTGCTCCACGCCTGGGCTCGATGCCTTGAGAGGCATGTTGGCGTGGATGCGGGCGCAGTGGCCACGCAGGAAGTCTTGCAAGAATCCGACAAGCTCGTGGTCTTCCCCAAGAACGATCCGTGTCAGCGCGAGCAAAGTGACGCCCTCCGGCACGCGCAATTGCCAGCAGTATAGAGCATTTTCTCCTGCAATTCAATACTTGCGCCGGGAAGAGGTTTGTTGGCGCTCGAGTGGCATGGAAGCGGGCGGTGCGCCAGGGTAGGCAGACGCATGTGAAGCCATTGACTACGAATGAGTCACGCAACTGTCCTTGGTGCCCATGCAGTCCTACACCGTTCATCTAGTTCTACATTTAGGGTAAGATTTGTCAAAGCCGAGCGCACTGACCGCAGCGTGTTGCCTCGGTTGCACCCAATTGCACCCGATCAAGAAATCTGAGCTTTAACTCATCCCACAAGTGCCTCAACGAGACAAGAACACGGTGAATTGACCGTATTTGGCGTGACCGACCAGGGACTTGCCTGCACCGTGCCGCAGGCACAGGTGAACCCTGAACTTGCTGATTAAGCGTCGGTCACCCAAGGTGTCTATAGTGTCTAT
>JBGPAT010000364.1:0-3265 GCA_041480885.1 Anaerolineae bacterium | reverse complement strand
GATTCGCTCATCCAGCGGTATGGTTACGCCGGCCGGCTTGAACCCTTCGGATCCTGTAGCTGCGACAAAATAGAGATGGGTCAGTGCCTTATCCGCCATGAGAATGTTGACCCGTTCATAACCGAGGATTTCATGCAGCCCTTCGCCGAGGCGGGGCCGGTTGAGATCTCGGCGGCGTCCAGCTGCGAGGCCGTGGTCGAACGTCGCGGTTGCGACCCGGTGCTAGTAGTCGACTAGTTGTATTCGTGGAGATAGAAGGTTAGAATCACGCTTGTCTTCCGTCCTTGAACGATGTGGATCCGAGGTCTGTGATGGCAATTCTGAAAATCCCGGCGCCGCTGCGCAGCTACACCAACGGCGAGATCGAGGTGAAGGTGGGGGGCAAGGATGTGGCTGAAGCCATGGAGCAACTTGTTGTCCGATTCCCGGCGCTGCAGCCGCATTTGTACGATGGGGACGGGCGGCTGCGGCCGTTCGTGAATCTGTTCGTCGGGGAAAACAACATTAAGGATTTGCAGGGGCTGGCCACGCCGATTGGCGACGAGGCGCGGGTGCTCCTGGTACCATCAATCGCGGGTGGTTGAGGCATGGCAGCGCCCACATTTCCCGGCCTCACCCGAGACGAAATCCTGCGTTACTCAAGGCATTTGCTGATGCCCGAGGTTGGACTGGATGGGCAACGCAAGCTGAAGGGGTCATCTGCGCTTGTGATCGGGACAGGCGGGCTGGGTTCGCCGGTTTCCTTGTATCTCGCGGCCGCAGGCGTCGGCCGGATCGGACTGGTGGATTACGACGTTGTGGAGACCTCGAATCTGCAGCGCCAGGTTATCCATGGCACCGCCAGCGTCGGAACGTTGAAGGTTGAGAGTGCCCGGGCTAAGCTGCTGGATCTGAATCCCTTGGTGCAAGTCGACGTCTACAACGAACCATTCGCCTCGGAGAATGCCCTGCGCATCGCGGGTGAGTACGACGTTCTCCTGGATGGAACTGACAATTTTCCGACGCGGTACTTAACAAACGATATCGCCGTTTTCCTCGGAAAACCGAATGTCTACGCTTCGATCTACCGCTTCGATGGTCAGGTCAGCGTGTTCGACGCCAAACAAGGGCCGTGCTATCGGTGTCTCTTTCCAGAGCCTCCTCCGCCGGGATTGGTGCCGTCCTGCGCCGAGGGCGGAGTGCTGGGAGTCCTGCCAGGAACGGTGGGAACGATTCAAGCCACAGAGGCGCTTAAGGTGCTCTTGGGCATCGGAGAGCCATTGATCGGCAGGTTACTTCTTTACAATGCCCTCGACATGTCCTTTGATTTTGTGAAATTGAAGAAGAACCCCAAATGCCGCGTCTGTGGACCTGATGCAGACATCAAAGAGCCCATTGACTACGAGGAATTCTGCGGCGTTCCCGGCCACGACCACGATGCAGGCTCAGCGGGCGCCGGACTTGACGTCCTCCCGCTCGAGCTGGCCTCGCGTCTCAAACAAAACCACATAACTCTGCTGGATGTGCGCGAGCCGCACGAACTGCAGATTTCCGCGCTGGCCCACGCTGTGAATATTCCCCTGGGCCTGTTGGCCGCGAGACTGTCAGAATTGGATTCAGCACAAGAGATGGTAGTGTTCTGCAAGTCTGGCACGCGCTCAGCACGGGCTCTAGAGCTCCTGGCGAGCGCAGGTTTTAAGAAAGTCAAGAATCTGAAAGGCGGAATCAACGCATGGGCATTAGAGGTGGACCCCGATCTGCCGGTCTACTAGACGCGCAATGGGGCGCATCTAGAGGGTCAAAGCCATCCTGCAGAGTGACGGGCGTGCGTGATTTCTGACTACGCCGAAGGAAAACTTCTGACCCGGAGCCGGAATTGATTTGCCTGGCTGGGACAAGCGGAGAGGTTGGGGAGTAGTTGTGGATCGAAAAGTCTGCACTGGCTCGGCTCGGACTTTCGGCGGCGATGAGCATTTAGGAATCGAAGCGTGCGAACGGCGAAATGAGGGTCCCGCCGACGGGGCGGCGCAGGCGGCGCGCGCCGATGTGAATCGTTGCACCACCAGGCGAAGACCTCCGCAGGGAGGCACCATATCTCAGAGGACCGCACATGAGTGGGCGCACTGGTGTGACGGCAGCGGCCTGGCGTGCGCATTGCGGTCTGGGGCTGACGAGCAGGCTGCGTGACATCGATGACCGTCCTCTCGGAGCATGCCAGCGTTGGCGGAAACGGTTTGAGCAATCGTCGAAGGCGGGGTCAGGGCAACGATTGAGAGGGAGCACAAATGACGGCCTTGCGGAGTTCCAAGCAGCTGCATGTCTACGATAACATACTGGGAGCAATCGGTGATACGCCGCTGGTGCGGCTCGGTCGGGTTGCACACAACGTGCCTCCGCCGGTGTATGCCAAACTCGAGAACCTGAATCCGGGGGGCAGCATCAAGGATCGAGTGGGGCAGTACATCCTGGAACAAGCGGAATTGAGAGGCGAACTGAAGCCAGGCGGCACCGTTGTCGAGGCTACGTCGGGCAACACTGGCATTGGACTTGCGATCGCGGCCGCCATGAAGGGCTACAAGACGATCTTTGTGATGCCGGACAAAATGAGCAACGAAAAGATACTCCTGCTTCGGGCGTATGGTGCGAAAGTTGTCATTACACCCACTGCAGTGCCTCCGGATGATCCGCGCTCATACTATGAGATGGCAAAGAAGTTCGCGCGGGAGACGCCGAACGCCATCCTTGCCAACCAGTACCATAATCCTGACAATCCAAAGACTCATGAGTTGTTCACGGGGCCTGAGATCTGGGAGCAATCACAGGGCAAGGTCACGGATGTGGTCATTGGCATGGGCACAGGCGGAACGATCTCGGGCGTCAGCCACTATCTCAAGTCAGTAAATCCAAGAGTCCGGATCGTTGGTGTGGATATTGAAGGCTCCATCCTATTCGAAATATGGAAGAACCATGGGAGGATTCCCAGCGGCGCCTATCCGAAGACATACAAGGTTGAGGGAATCGGCGAAGACTTTCTGCCGTCGACCACGGACATCAACGCGGTCGATGAAATTGTCCGCGTCGATGACCGGGAGTCCTTCCTTTGGGCGCGCCAACTGGTGCGTCAGGAAGGGATATTCGCTGGCGGCTCGTCGGGCGCCGCACTGGCTGGGACCTTGAAGTATGCGGCTAAGCTGCAGCCCGACCGCTTGGTCGTGGTGCTCTTCCCGGATAGTGGCACACGATATCTTTCAAAGTTCTACGACAACAAGTGGATGCGCGAAAACGG
>JBGPAT010000363.1:0-3271 GCA_041480885.1 Anaerolineae bacterium | reverse complement strand
GATAGGACAATCACGACCGTGAGAACGAGAAAGATGATCTGAGCCGTGCTCGGACGCGTGCTCTTTCTGGTATGGGTCTTGCTTTTGCTCATTGCAACGATTGACCTTTCTGGCATTTTGCGGATGGAGACGCTCAGTACGTTCTCCAGTTCTTCCGCGGTGATGGGCTTCGTGATATGGCCACGGGCCCCGGGATCCACCGCCCGGCCCATGATCGTATCAGTTGACTCTGCCGAAATCACCCCATCGGCAGATCCTGACATCCCGAGCTTGGCCTACGGACTCCAGCACTTCCGCTCTTTTGACCTCCGGCCGGTGGACATCCAGCAACATCAGATTCCGCAGGCCACCTGTCCGCGGAGCGTGGGCGGCCGCCCGGGTTCTGGAAAGTCGATGCGGGTCACACTCTATAGAGGCGAGCATGGGGTTCAACGTTGTATCCGTCTGTTCGTCACCGCCAACCACCCACACCGTGGTTTTGCGGGCACTGTCTGAGACCATGCCATCACTCAAGCTGGGCCTTGATTGCCTGTGCAGCGTTCACCGGGACGACTGCCCTTAGCTCATCCAAGCTGGCATCCCTGATCCTATCCAGAGACCCGAAATGGCGCAATAGGGCCCTGCGGCGCGTAGGCCCGATTCCCCGAATAGCATCCAATTGCGAGGCAAGTCCAAGCTTAGAGCGCTTGCTGCGGTGGGCTGTGATCCCATAGCGATGCGCCTCATCGCGTATACGCTGCAGAAGATAAAGTGCAGGAGAATGACGCGGCAGCATGAGTGAGTCGGACTTGTGAGGGAAGAAAACCTCCTCGCGTTGCTTGGCGAGACCGATGACGGGCACCTTCCCAAACAAACCAAATTGCTCGAGCACCTGGACTACCCGTCCGAGTTGTGCCTTGCCTCCATCGATAATCACAAGGTCGGGCAGGAACGAGAAGGATGCGTCCGGCTTGTAGCCCGGCTGAACCGCGGCCTCCTGGGAGGCGTGCCATCTTCGAAACCGCCGCGTGAGCATCTCCTCCATTGATGCGAAATCGTCAGGAGCGCCCACGACGCTTCCGATGTTGAATTTGCGATACAGTCTCTTGCTAGGCACCCCTTGCTCGAAAACAACCATGGCGCCGATGATGGCTGTGCCTTGAATATTGGAGACATCGTAGCACTCGATGCGATTCGGCGGCGCGGAGAGCTGAAAGGCAGATTGCAGTTCCGCGAGGGCTTGTTCCTGCTTGTGCGTATCGGCCTGCCACTGAGCGCGCAGCGCCGACAGGGTCTCAGAAGCGTTCTCCGCGGCCATCTGGACGAGCTGCTGTGGCTGGCCTTCCTTGGGTATGAGCAATTCCACTTTCTGTCCGCCGCGGCGCGAACGCAGCCACTGGCTGATGATGCGCGCCTCCTCGATCTCCTGAGGCAGCATGACCTGCTGGGGCACATTCGAGGCCTCGGTGTAGTACTGCTTGACGAACTGCGCCATCACCTCGCTGTCTGCGGCGTCCTCTGTGCCTTCCAGTATGAAGTACTCGCGGCCGATCAACTTGCCAGCGCGAATGAAGAAGATCTGCACACAAGCCTCGCCGTCGGAGCGAGCCATGGCGAGGACGTCGGAATCAAGGTAGTCGGAGGCGAACACCACCTTCTGTCTTTCGACGATGGATTGGACCGCCTTGAGCTGATCTCGCAGGGCGCCCGCCTTCTCGAAGCGCATTTCCTCCGAGGCCTTCTCCATGGCGGTGTGCAGACGCGCCAGGATGCCTTCGCTCCGGCCGCCCAGAAAAGACATCAGGTCGTTGATCATTTGCCGGTAACCGGCCTGGTCGATGACGCCTATGCAGGGCGCGGTGCATAGTTTGATATCGTAGTATAGGCAGGCGCGTTTGTCCTGCCCAGTGATCACCCGATCGCAGGTGAGGTAGGGGAAAATGCGGCGCAGGGCATCCAGAGTCTGATAGACGGCCCAGGCCGATGTATACGGGCCAAAGTAACGCGAGCCATCTTCAACCATGCGGCGGGTCACGGTGACCTTGGGAAAAGGCTCCGCCCAGTGCACCTTTATGTAGGGGTATCGCTTGTCATCCTTGAGGCGGATGTTGTATTTGGGCCGGTGCTGCTTGATCAGATTCATCTCGAGGATCAAAGCCTCGAGCTCGGAGCCTACGAGTATCCATTCGATGTCAGAAATTTCCCGCACGAGACGCCGCGTCTTGGCATCGTGGCCGTTCACCGAATGGAAGTAGGAACGGACGCGGCTCTTCAGGCTGATGGCTTTGCCGACGTAGAGAATGGCTGAGTCGGCGTTCTTCATCAGATAGCATCCCGGTTTGGCCGGCAGGGTGGCCAGGATACCCTGAAGTTTCTCGGAGATTTCCATAGCAGATAATTGTACCCGCATCCATTTGGGCACACAGGTGTTACGGGGTATTGAAACTTCGACGCAAGCGTTCTATAATGTGCGCAGACCAACTAAGGAGGCCCGCATGACGAATCAGATGCCCGATGCCCCGATGATGCCGACGGAGGCGCCATCCTTTATCCAGACCTGGATCAACGCCCTGACCAAACCCAGCGAGCGCACCTACGCCGAGATCGCGGCGTCGCCTAAAGCGAAGGCGATGACGGCGTATCTCTGGGTGTTTCTGGGCTCAATTGTCACCTCGCTAGTCAGCTTGCTTGTGCAAGGTGAGACATTTAGGACGCGACTGGCCCAGTCAGGGCTGGGCATGGAGCGGCTGGGAACCGGTTTTGGCGCGGTCGCCCTGACCCTTCTGTGTGGTGCGCCGATCATCGCGATCTTGGGCACCGTTGTCTTTGCTATCATAGTCGCTCTGGTGCAGTGGATCGCAAAGATGTTTGGCGGAAAAGGCACTAACGATCAGCTGGCCTATGTATACGCCGCAATCGGGGTGCCCTATTCGCTTATCTCCAGCGTATTTATCCTTCTCTCAGCGATCCCCTACGTCGGTTTTTGTTTCCGGATCCTCCTGGCGCTAGCCGGCATCTACATTTTTGTGCTCCAAGTCATGGCGGTCAAGGGCGTCAACCAATTCGGCTGGGGGCCGGCGTTTGGCGCAGTGCTGATACCCATTTTCGCCGTTGTACTAGTGTGCTGCTGCGTCGTATTTGTTGGCGCGAGCGTGATGGGCGTAGCACTCGGGAACGTATTCAGTTCCATCAACCAGAGCCTGGTCCCGTAGGAGGATTTGGCGCCGGGTTTGGTGCTCACGTAGCGTGAAAGGCATGCGCTCCCGTTCACACGGGGGCTCATGCCTTTCTG
>JBGPAT010000362.1:0-3273 GCA_041480885.1 Anaerolineae bacterium | reverse complement strand
CACGCCTTGCGGCACATGATCCTAAGTCATGCCTGTCTGCCAATTCCAGCACGTCCCCTCGTCTGGAATGCCGCCGAATTATAAAGCACGGCAATGGGAGCGTCAATGAAAGGCCGGCAATGTTAACTCTTCGCATACACTGGCTTTGATATAATGCCACGCGATGTCTCGCATCATCAACATTGAATCCGTTGGAAAGCAGCGCACACAACTGACAAAGGCAGTCGCCCTCGCCTTGCGCGAATTGTCGCGCCAGACCAGCACCGGCACTGAAGCGCAGGACCTGGCAGCGTTCATAGCGATCGCCCTGGAGACTATTGCGGCGGGAATTGATTCCAGCGTCGCCGCATGGGAAAAACGGGGTTACTGGGTCAAGGCGGATAGATTCCGTATGGACTGGGCTTGGGCCGCTCCGATGGCGTCCCAGATGGACGCGGCTGTGAAGGCCGGCGATTGGCCGAACATAGCGCTCCTGGCAGCCCGAATTGCCAGCCATCTTGGAAGAGTCCTGGTGAGTGACCATCACAGACTCGGCAAACCGTGGCGAGGCGCGTTCGAGCGCATGAAGGCTGAATAGGACCGCGGAAACCGTAGCTCGCGCGCGACGACTAGTCCCTGAGCAGCAACATCCTCCAAAAGCATAGTGGCAATCCCATCCATTCGTCCGATGCGCGGGGCCGCGGCAGGGAGTACACTGCCCCTGAGATACGATGCGCGTTTCTACGTCGCGCGACACATCGTCACATGTGAAAGGAGTGCCTGTGAGCATTATCAATGATTTTTCCAATGAGCTTGCCGGGGCTGTAGAAAAGGGGGGAGCTGCAACCCTTCTGGTGGATGCCCGCAAACGCTATCCCGCCAGCGGAATTGCATACGCCGAAGACCTCGTGCTGACTGCAGATCACGTGGTGAGCCGCGACGAGAATCTTGCCGTCGTGACCCCAGCTGGCGATGCCGTTCCAGCGAGCCTGGCGGGCCGGGATCCGGGCACCGACCTGGCCCTTCTACGCCTGTCGCAGAAAGCGCTGAGTCCTGCAAGACCGGCTGGCTCTCCGTCAAAAATAGGGCAGCTTGTGTTGGCTCTTGGTCGACCGAGCCGCGCCGGTATTCAGGCATCCTGGGGAGTCGTCAGTGCGATCGGCGGTCCGACTCGCACGGGGCGCGGGGGCTTGCTGGACCAATATGTCCAGACTGAGACGACGCCGTATCCAGGCTTTTCTGGAGGCCCACTGATCAACACGGATGGAGCCGTATTGGGTCTAAACACTTCCGGATTGCTGCACGGCAGCAATCTGACAGTTCCCACCAAGGTCGCTTGGGCGATCGCGGAATCGCTTTCCTTGCACGGTTCAGTGAAGCGCGGCTACCTGGGCATCCGAACACAAGCCGTGGAGCTGCCGGAGTCCGCTCGCCAGAGTGTTCCAGCGGGCCGGGATGCCGGATTGCTCGTGTTGTGGATGGAAGCCAATGGCCCCGCGGACAAAGGTGGATTGCTGGTCGGGGATATTCTGACTGGCATCGCAGGATCTGCGGTCACGGAACCCGATGACATCTTCGCGGCACTCAACAGTGAGACCGTCGGCAAGTCCGTAAAGATCGAGCTCCTACGCGGGGGCAAAGCCCAGGCTCTGAGCGTCGTAGTGGGGGAGAGGCGCTGAGTTGATTCGTGTCCTGGTGGTCGCGGAATCGCCTGCCATGCGGGCCGGCCTGCAGGCGCTTCTGGCGGCTGACCCAGCGCTCACGGTTGTAGATGACCAGCGGGATTTAAGCAAGCCCCAGGATCAACAGGTGACTGCCGACGTGGTGATCACCACGTCAGCACCATCTGAAATGGCGGCCGACCTCGCCTTAGGGAGATCCCAAGCTCCGCCAATCCTCTTTATTCGAAGTGCGGCGGTGGACGTCCGGCGACTGCTGCGGTTGACTACCGCTTGGGGAATCGTTCCCCCGGATGCCTCGGCGGAGGAATTGTGTGCAGCCGTTCGCGCCCTGCATGCCGGACTTGTGGTGGGCGAGGCTCAGCTGCTAACGGCCTCCGGTGAAGAGACAGCACACGAGGGACCACTCACTGAACGGGAGGTGGAAGTGCTGGGCCTGCTTGCAAAGGGATTCGCAAATAAGCAGATCGCGCTGGCTCTCGGAATCAGCGAGCACACGGCGAAGTTCCACGTCTCGTCGATCTGCACCAAGCTCAACGCTGCGAATCGCACGCAGGCTGTGCGAGAGGGTCTACGCAATGGGTGGATTGTTCTGTGACACTACGTCAAAGTTGCGGTCTTGCTCCAGCTTCTTCAGATGCTTTTCGGTCTGGTTCAGCAGCTCGATCATGAGTTGACGGATGTGCTGATTTAGGAAGTGAGCCTCCAGCGTTGACAGCGGAAGGAATCTAGCGCCTGCCACCACGTGAATGCAGTTAGGCGCTCCACACAAGCAGATGAAGGGGGAGCTCATCTCCCACTCTGTGGACGGGTAGAAGAAAGTCAGTTCATCATCCTGAGCCAGATCGCGCGCGGCAAACACAAGCATGCGTGTAGTATCCAGAATCGCGCTGGGGTTGCACGAATGATTCATCGAAGCGAGTTCTTTCACTTCGACGTGCCTATCAATCCCAATTTGAACGGTGAACTGATTGGGCTTGTCGTAGAGCGACTCGATCGGAATCGGGCAGATGATCTCGCCCTTCTTGTAGGCTTGGGGCGTAGTGAGACTACGATATTGGTTTTGGCTTCGAATTACAAGTGACGCGGGTGTATTCATTTGATCTAAACAGAATCCTTTCCACCAATTAATTGGTCATACTTACAATATATAACGACATTGAACGAATTGCAAGTGTTTGGGCGTGCTGATTCAGAAACTTTAAGGTATCCAGTTTGCGTGCATCAATCATCTCTGTGCGACTCTATCTGCAAAGCGACGATCACGCAAAGTGTTCTATCGATCATCGCGTGCCGCGCAGGGAGTTCAGGATTAGCTTCATACCGCCGTTGAGGAGTTTTCTCCGGACGGCGACGCGCCGCGCGGCGTGGTGCAGCTCAGGCCACCGAGACAAGCGGCAACTTGATCTCGAAGGCAGTGCCCTGACCTGGCTGGCTGGTCACATGCACCTGACCACCATGGAGCTGAATGATTCCAGCAACAATTGAGAGGCCGAGGCCACTGCCAGAGGCCGCCAGGTCGTCATCGTCGCTGTCGGCTGAACGCGCGGCATCGACCCGATAAAAGCGGTCGAACAATGCGGGGAGACGCTCTGCAGGGATGCCTGGGCCGTTG
>JBGPAT010000361.1:0-3285 GCA_041480885.1 Anaerolineae bacterium | reverse complement strand
GAGCATCTGCCAAAGCTGGAGCGCGAAGCCGAACAACAACTGATGCGCAGCCGGCTGAAAGCCTGGCACGGCATAGCCATTCTGGCATACTTGAACGACAACCCCGTTGCCCTTAAGGCCAGCGAAGCCTGCATTATGTTGTCCCGTGCCCTCGGTGATCACCGCATGCTCGTCATCAACCTCGCGATTGCCGGGTGGGAAAGGATGGCTCTAGAAGACAATGCCGGCGCCCTCACGGCGCTGGAAGAGGGTCTAAGTGTTGGGCGAGCCAGTGCTGATCGATACGCTACGGGCATCCTCCTCGCCGCGATGGCTTGGTACGCTCTGACGGTGGACAAGGATCTTGAGGCCTCGCGCCGCCACGAAGCGGAAAGCCTCCAGTTGCTGGAAGGGGAAACGTTCAGTTGGGGAGCCCTGCAAGCAATGGTCTTTCCCTTCAGGGGCGCTATGCTGCGCGGAGATTATGCGAAGGCGCGCGAGCGCTTTGCAAAGGCCCTGCCTCTGTTCGAGCAAATGGGCGACGAGCACCGCGTCAACATGATCCGAAGCTGGATGGCGCATATGCAGCGCCATGAGGGCCACTTACAAGAGGCCGCGGCCGAATATCGGAAAACCATCCTGCTCTGGCAGAAGCTGGGTCACCGGGGCGCCATCGCACATCAGCTGGAAAGCTTTGCCTTCGTCGCGGTAGCGCTGGAGCAAGCGCCGCGTGCCGCGCGCCTGTTTGGAGTCGCCGAAGCCCTGCGCGAGAAGATTGAGATGCCGATGGATCCGCAGGAACGCGTGGAGTACGACGAGCAGGTCGGCGCTCTGCACGGCCGCATGGAGCAGAGGGCATTTGCCTCCGCCTGGGCTGAAGGCCGGGCGATGACTATGGAACAGGCGATTGCTTACGCGTTGGAACAAGCTCATAAATAATGTGCTCGCCCGCGCCCGAGGCCCACTTGCCATCAACGGTTGCTGCAGTTGGTCACGTGGTCGACAGTGCAGTGTTCCAAAACGGTCAAAGGCGGCGTATTGCTATAAAGAGGAGATTTCATGGTGATTGCTCTTGTCAGAGGGCCGGGGTTCCTTGGGACGCGCGCTCCCCTCTATGCGGATCTTTCCCTCATTCTGATCCTGATTTCGGCCGTTTTGTTTACTACAGGATGGAGACTGGCCGTTGGCCGGCATCTGGAGGCGCATCGCTGGGTCCAGACTGCGGCGGTCATAATCAATACGCTGGTGGTTCTGGTAGTGATGATCGCCTCCTTCATCATCTACATACTGCCAGGGATTCCCGGCAAGCTCCTGCAGGGCACCTATGGAATCACGACATTGCACGCATTCATTGGGACGCTGGCCTTGTGGCTTGGCGTGTTCGTCGCCTTGCGAGGCCACGAACGAGTGCCCAGACGCTTGCGCTTTGACAACTACAAATTGTTCATGCGGACATCCTACGCGCTGTACATGGTCGCAACATTCCTCGGCGTGATCGTGTACGTGGCAGTTTACG
This sequence comes from Anaerolineae bacterium, assembly GCA_041480885.1. Lineage (GTDB taxonomy): Bacteria > Chloroflexota > Anaerolineae > Anaerolineales > Villigracilaceae > Fen-1038. The sequence continues at coordinate 1,790 of JBGPAT010000361.1, read as the reverse complement.
CGGGGCCCGTCTGATCACAGGTTCTCATCCACCGAAATGTCCCGAGTGGCTTTGGTTTACCCGTACTTCCGCACGAGAGCACCTACAGAGTTGCTTTTCACCCCTCTGGGGGTCTCATTTCTGGCTATGCATCTGCACGGACTGGGGATCGAGGCGAAGGTTTTCGACTGCACGTTCAGCACCTTCGAGCAAATCCAAGAATCGCTGCAGGCGTACCAGCCGGATATCGTTGGGGTTTACTGCATGGTCACGTTGAGCCGCAACACCTTCCGGATCGCGGAAATGGTGCGGAAGTACCTTCCGAATTGCCTTCTGGTTGCAGGTGGTCCGCTACCCACTCTGTATCCCGGACGTTTCGACGGCGAGTTCGACGCCGTGTTTCGAGGGGAGGCCGACCTGAGCTTCCCGGTCTTCTGCCAGGATTTCCTCCGACTGAAGGCTCACTCCCGACGGCAATTATCGGAATTGCCTCTCGATAAATATGCCGGGCTCTTTATCCGGCAAGATGGTTTGCTGATAGACAATCCGCCGGTCCATCATTCTGAAAAGGAGATCGATTCCTTTCCGTTGCCCTACCGGCGGGATTTCGATCATGCAGCCTACCAGCAGACGGGACTGCTCAAAGACGGGGCGAAAACCACCTCAATTATCACAACCTATGGCTGTCCTTTCAGCTGTGATTTCTGCTCCAGACCGGTCTTCGGCAGCTTGTTCCGCCGGCGCAGCCTGGATGCGGTCCTCGAGGAAATCGAGCAGATCCGGCAGTTGGGCTATGACAGTCTGTGGATCGCCGATGACAACTTTACGCTTGACCTCAACTATCTCAACGGTTTCTGCCAGCGCATGATTGGCCAGAACTTCAAATGGACTTGCCTATCCCGCGTTACCGGCCTGAATCTCGAAATCGCCCGACTGATGAAAGCAGCCGGCTGCCGCCGGGTCTATCTCGGCCTGGAATCAGGCAGTCCGGAGACCCTCAGGCTAATGAACAAGAAAGCCACTTTGAACGAAGGCATCCACGCCGTGCACCTCTTCCACGAAGTGGGAATCGAAGTGGCCGCGTTCTTCATTGTGGGCTATCCCGATGAGACCACCTCGTCCATCGAGGAGACTTTCCGATTCGCACTGACCCTGCCACTGGATGAGATCTCGTTCAATGTGCCCTTCCCCCTGCCCGGCTCGAGGCTATTTGAACGCCTCAGCGACGTGGACACGAACAAGGATTGGGACACGGAAAACGAAGTAACCTTTGTCTACAACTCCGAGTTCGATGAGGCCTGGCTTCGCCGGCGGATCGACGAGACCATGCGCCTCTTTGCCGAAAAGCAGTAGATTCGTTGTCCCTTTCCGTGGCAGAAAGGAATTAGTCCCCGCTGCCGGCTATTTCATAAGCCGGAAGAGCCCATCCGAGATCTTCTCAAACGGCGCCAGGAATAGTGGCGCCAGTTTCCCGAGCCTCTTTCTTATTCTGAACTGGGCGTGGCCTTTGATGATTCCGAACCACATTTTGGATTCGGAGAAATCGGCATCGAAGATGAGGACATGGCTACCGAAGGGACTCTCATCTGGCTGCCAATCACGGTTGATTCTGTCCCTGACTCTTTCAAAGAGCGCCGTCCCCGGCAGTGGATAGGGCATGCTGAGGCCAAGATAATCCAGAGGCAGCGAAGTGGCGAAGTGCAGGGTCCGCAGCACGCTGTCATCCGTATCTCCGGGATAGAACAGGATAAAGAATGCGCCCACCTCGAGCCCGGCCTCATGGGCGATTTCAACTGCTTGTTGAGCCTGTT
>JBGPAT010000360.1:0-3287 GCA_041480885.1 Anaerolineae bacterium | reverse complement strand
TTGCGGTCTTCGTAGTAGAAGTCCACATGCTCAAACTCGATTGTGCCCAGCAGCGTGGAGGCAGGTCGCGCGCCCAGCCGATCCCTGACTTCTGCTGGCGTGTCGACGAGCCTGAAGATACGCTCCGCCGAGGCGATGGAATGCTGCATTTCCGCATACACGCGCGCCAGGTCCTGCACGGGCCACATCATGAATGCCAGATACGAGACGAAAGCATTGATGCCGCCCACGGTGATCAGGCCAACCTCGATCTGCATGCCGCCGTACCAGACAATCATGCCGAGCGCCAGCGCTGCAATGATCTGGACCGTGGGCAGGAACAGTGCGGAGAGCCAGGCTGCCCGGTACGAGGCGCGGTACATCCGGCCGGTGAGCACTTGGAACTCCTTCAGGTTCTCGGCCTCGCGCCCCAGCGCCTTGATGACCCGGACACCTTGAATAGTCTCGTTGTAGGCTCCGGTGATCCTTGAATTCGCCCGGCGGCTCTCCCGAAACTCCAACAAAATCTTCTTACGGAACTGTATCGCAATGAGAACCATGATTGGGAGCACGGCGGAGACGATCAATGCCAAGCGCCAGTTGATGATCGCCATGAAAACCAGCGACGTTGTGATGTTGAACGCAGCCCAGGTGGTGTCGACCACGCCCCACGTCATGAGATCCGCGACGCGGCCGGAGTCGGAGGTAACCCGCGCGATCAAACGCCCCACAGCATTCTGGGAGTAGTAGGAAAGCGATAGCTCCTGCAGATGATTGAACATCATCTTGCGCAGGTCATATTGAATGCGTTCGCCCAGGATGCCGGCTAGATACACGAACGTGAACACTGTCACGGCTTGAAACAATATGATCGAGCCGTAGATCGCGCCCAGGTGCCTCAGCACCGCCGTATTCCCTGGGTTTATGCCCTGATCGATGATCTGCTTGTTGATGTAAGTAAAGTACGCGTCAGTAGAGGAGGTCAGAGCGATCGCAATGAAGAATCCCACTGCCCACCGCCAATGCGGCTTCATCAACCCCAGTATGCGCCCGAAAACAGGGCCAATCGGTCGCTCCGAAAAGTCTTCTTCGAGCTCGATAAGTTCATCGTCCATTCTTCAACCTCATTGCACTAGGCAGGCCCACGCAGCTGCAACTACTGCGGATTCTCTTGTGTGGTGCTCTGGCTTGTCCTGGCGATCTCCGCCTCCAGATCGTCATCGATGCGCGCCTGGATGTCGTAGATCTGCCGGTATATGCTACCTTTGGCCCGGACCAGATCCGCATGTTGACCAATCTGTACGACCTGCCCCTTGTCCAGCACCAGGATCAAGTCTGCGCTCATGACCGACTGAATGCGGTGAGCGATGATGAAGGTCGTGCGATCGCGCATCAGAGCAACGAGCGCGGCGCGGATCTCAGCCTCGGTCTCGGTGTCCACCGATGACATTGAATCATCGAGGATCAGGATACGTGGATTCTTCAGCAGCGTGCGCGCAAGCGTCAGGCGCTGTTTCTGTCCGCCGCTCAGCGTTACCCCTTTTTCGCCGACCAGCGTGTCGTACCCGTCCGGAAACGAGACGATCACGTCGTGGATCGCGGCGGCCCGTGCGGCTTGCTCCACGTCGACCTGCGACACGGAGTGCCCCACGCCGTAGATGATGTTCTGCCGGATCGATCGGCTGAATAGGAAGGGCTCCTGCTGAACGATGCCAATCTGGCTGCGAAGGTACTCGCGCGAATAGTCTCTCAACTCGCGTCCGTCAAGCAGAATATGTCCAGCCGTGTATTCATGAAAGCGCGGCATGAGATTGACCAGGGAGGTTTTTCCCGATCCCGTTGAGCCAAGCAAAGCGAGGGACTGTCCTGGCTGGAGGTGAAAGGAAACATCGCGCAGCACCTCCGCCTCACCGTCGCCGTAGGTGAAGCCAACACTCTCGAATCGGATGTCGCCCCGGACCGCGCCCCCAGGCTGTACCGTGCCGTCTGCAAGGGGCTCACGCGTCTGCTTCACGATCTCCATAAGTCGGCCGTACGAGACCAGTCCGGTTGAGGTCTGTACGATCAGGCGGCCAAGATTCCGGATGGGCCAAATCAACCACACGACCAGTCCCACATAGGTCAAATAATTGCCCAGGGTAATTTCGCCGCGGATCGCGAGGGTGGCCGCGAAAAGAAAGCCGAATAGCAGCTGAAAACCCAGAACAACGTCTGACAGTGGCCAAAACAACGAATGCATAAGCAGCAGAAGCCGGCCTTTCAGATACTTGCCCCAGTTGTCCTTCTCAAACTTGCCGATTTCATATTCCTGTCGGGCGAATGCCTTGACAACCCGGACGCCCGTCAGGTTCTCCTGGAGTGTGGTGGAAAGTATGGCCTCCTGGGCTTGGTAGTCCTCATAGCGCTTTGTCACCTTCCTAAAAAACCACAAAGAGACAAGCACGATGAACGGGATGACGACCACAGATGCCAAGCCGAGCCTCCGATTGAGATCAAGGATCGCCAACCAGTTGATCAGGAAAAGCAGAACGATCCGGCCTATTCCAATGGCCTGTTCTGAGAAGAAGCGCCGCAACGCGTCCACGTCAGACGTGACGCGCTCAATAAGATCGCCCGTAGGGGTCCGGCTGTGGTAGGAGAAACTCAACCGTTGAATGTGGTCGAAGAGGAAGTCTCGTATGCGGCGAGTGATCCCTTCCGCCGTGTAGGCTGCCAGCCGACCGGAAACGAACGAAAAGGTGCCTTCAACAGCCGCCAGACTGACAAACCCCAATCCCAGCAGCGCGAGGGTTGCGGTACGCGTGCCGCCAAGATACACGCTGTGCTGCAAAACGCTGTCGGCAAAGTAGCCCAAGAGCAGGTACGTGGCAGTCTTCGCCAGTGCCGAGATGGCCAAGGCTGCAGTCGCTCCGGCATATGCGGCCCGAAAGGCGCGCATTGTTCGCCAAATGCCTACCAGGCGGTTTGCGTGGAGGGCGGTTCGAAAATCAAAGGTCCCTGGGTTGGCTGTAACCGTATTCATTATTGCTTCCCTGACAATAGTTGAGTGGATGGTCCCTGACGCAGCCCCCTGCGCCAAGAAAAAAGCCACGGTAGCGAGGGCTACCGTGGCTGGGGGCTCGACATCAAGATGTCGTGACCTACGAGCGGGTAACAGGCGCACCTCGCGGGGGTACAAATGCATCCTCGGAAAGGCCGAGAGCGGTGTTCACGAAGTAGCAGATCATGGGTGCGCCTCCTTTCGCCAGAATGTTTTCCTTAGAACGACATGAGTCTATCACGTACAAATGACCTGTGTCAAGGTTTCT
>JBGPAT010000359.1:0-3336 GCA_041480885.1 Anaerolineae bacterium | reverse complement strand
CGCCGGAGCCAGATCGTCCTGTTTTTGCCCTGTACGTGGAGAGCAAGGACCCCCGCAAGCCGCTTACGCAGGCGACTGCGGTCATTGTCAAGGGCCGATACAAGCTGATGTATATGTTCGGATATCCCAAGCTCGGAAATGTTCGTGAGCGACTCGAGCTCTACGATATTCAGACAGACCCCGAGGAATTGGTCGACCTGTCTTCATCACACAAGGACATTGCGGGAGAGCTGCTGCAGGAGGTCAAGACGCGGATACGTGAAGCCGACCAGCGCTACCTATGATCAGCAGGGCTGTTCGGCAGCGGCCTGCCGCTGAGGTACTCTCGGGTGTCGTATGTCAGAGGTGCCCTGTGATGGTTGGGCGCCTGAGAAGGAAGTGAGAAAGCCAACTGAACTGAATGCCACAACGGACGCTACGGGCCGAAGCTGTACACCACGAAACCCACGCTATCCGGCTGGGTGAGACTCGTGCGGAGAATCCAACGACCGTCTCGCTCGATGAGCGGCCTTAGCGCGCTCATCTTCACATCATTCCAATCATGCGCCATGAGAACCGTGCCCGCCCTCGCATATGGAAGGAAGAACTCATACTGGCTGACCGATTCCTCGGGCGAATCCGAACCGTCCAGGAAGAGGCATTCCACCTGCGAGCCGATTTCCTGGATGTATGGAAGGAACGCTGCGGGGGTTCCCCCCTGCAACAAGCAGACGTAGGGCTTGAGATAACTCAAGTCCCGATCGTAGCGACGCCGTGCTGCAAGGTGAGAAGACCCTACTGCCTCCAACGATACCAGCTGACCTGAACCGAGCAGGCGGAACGCGCTGGCGATGAAAAAAGTGCTTCCACCGCCGCCGGCAGTGCCAATTTCAAAGCAATAGCGTGGTCGCCTGGTGAGCACCGCCGTATACAGCGCCTTGCGCTCTGCCAGATACATCTGTCCGGGCAATGATCTGTGACCCTCGAAGAAGAATCGGTCCTGGGGGCTGAGACCGTGCCTGCCCGCGAGCCAGTACTGCAGCTTTTCTGAGGCGGTCAGCTCGTGATAGTTGTGCCGCAAGTTCAACACGCGGGCCTTGTCCGTGGATTTCGCGTCAAAGTTGAAGGCGCCGTAGGAATGGACACAGAGATCGCCAACGGGCGCTTTAGAACAGAATAATCAGAGCGCTCATAGGATACCCCATCGTCCCCAATCCTCAGCCGATTCCAAGTCTGCTTGCGCCACACGCTTCCGCCAATTATACGCGTCCGCAGTGCGTCGAGCCGGGACTATTGCCGGGAGTCGCCTTTCCTGCTGCAGGCGAGTGCAATTGGGGTGCAGCCGGGGCGAGACGTTGCTGCAAGTATGGACGCTGTGACTAATTCACCCCGAGATTCTAGATCCGATGGTCCCAGGGGGCCTCGAACTATTCTTATGGTTTTTAGTTCGAATCTCAACAGGACAGTTCAAGATCTAATCCACCGAGTATTGCCTTGTGCTCTAACTGCAACATAGGCACAAACCGCTCTGCCGGTGTGGAGAGCGGATTGTTGCTGAGCTGTGGACCCACGCGTATCTGTTCCGAACCTCGCCCTTCCTCACAATACGGGGAAAATACGATACAAAAGGACTTGATTTCAAGAACACAGCTTAATTGGATGCGGTTCTTTGTCGACCCGGCGAGTTACCTGAAACAGCAAAACCGCCAAGGCGGCAATGCCCTGGCGGTTTTGTCTATCACGTGGTTTTGGTGACTGGTACCCCGAGCGTGCGATCAGCGATGCCAGACGACTCCGTGCAGGTCCAGCAAGGTATGGGTCGATGACTGGTACATATACCGGAACAGGCTGGCACCAAACAACGTCGGCGGAGTCTTCAGGCAGTAAACGGGCAAGTTGCCTTCGATCGTGTCGACGGTGGTGGCTGCGAGCGAGCCCCTGGCAGATGCGGCGTAGAGAAACTCGCCCGCAGGACCGAGCCCGCACACCGTGGCGCCGTCATCGAAGTAGCGGACATGGTACGTGGCACCCCTACCTCCACCGATCGTCAGCGATTGGTTGCTACCGTCAGTGTCTGTGGAGTACCAGACGCCGATAAAGGGGTCTTTCTTGGCAGCCGCCTGTGAAATCAATGCGGCAGAGGCCAGCAACGCACAAGCTGCAGCGAGGAAACCGAGCAACAGTTTTTTCATTTGCATTTTCTCCTTTCCGCGACCATTAACATTATAGGTCGCCTCAGCCTGGTCACATTAGACACACATTAGAACGGCGTCACAGACATCAGTACCAATGGGCCGTGAAGATCCACGGCCGGCATTAGAGATGGACAGAGGGACTAGTCAATGAGCAGGCTGGGTGCTGGCTGCCACAATGGCCCGGCAAGACCTGAACCTACGAGCCAATGTATTCAGGCTCAATTCCAGTTCAGCTTCATCTTGCAGATGAACCAAGCGCTATTTTGAAACCAAGGGTTTGCGTTAGCGGCGGCTGGGCGGACTAGGCCACCGCAGGCCTCGAAGCATTCTAGGGTTTCTTGGTACGAATGTCAGCGAGACAATTCAAGATCTAGTCCACCCAGTATTGCCATGTGCTCAAACCGTAACATAGACACAAACCGCCCTCCCGGTGTGGAGAGCGGTTTGCATTTGAGTTGTGGACCCAGGGGGATTCGAACCCCCGACCTTCTCAATGCCATTGAGACGCGCTCCCAACTGCGCTATGGGCCCAGAGAAATTCGCGATTTTCGATTTCGGATTGACGATTTGGATTGGCACCAGCACCGGTGAATCCGGGATCGGCAACCAAGAATCAGTGGACCTGAGGGGATTCGAACCCCTGACCTCCTCAGTGCGATTGAGGCGCGCTCCCAACTGCGCTACAGGCCCATTTTAAGGTGCGGCACCCAGAGAAGAGGGCGAAAAGGATTCTACTTGAGGGCCAAGGGGGTGTCAAGCAAGCTTCGGCTGTACAATATACGGAGGCTCAAAATCGAGGGAAAACATGACCGAAGAGCACGCCCGCCCCGCGTACCGAATCACCGACCTGCAGCAGACTGAGCGACCGCGCGAGCGGTTGAGATCGCAAGGAGAGCAGGCCCTGAGTGATGCCGAGTTGCTGGCGATCCTGCTGCGCGCGGGTGTGCCGGGCGAGAATGCGGTGCAAGTGGGGACTCGCCTGCTGCGGGAGTTGGGCGGACTGCCAGGGGTACAGCGTGCCCCGTTTGAGGATCTGATGAACCAGCATGGGATCGGTGAAGCCAAGGCGGCGCAGATCAAAGCGGCGATCGAGCTGGGACGCAGGCTGACGGTGCAGGAGCACGAGGAGCGTCGAACGATCAACAGTCCCAAGGATGCGGCG
>JBGPAT010000358.1:0-3347 GCA_041480885.1 Anaerolineae bacterium | reverse complement strand
TGGAGGCCGTGGAGACCGGCGAGGTCCCGCTCTGGCGGCGGCTGATCGCGGATGAAGATGCGGGCAAGCTGATGGCTCGTCCGCCCGTTGTGACCATCCTTGGCCACGTGGACCACGGCAAGACCTCGCTTCTTGACGCGGTGCGTCAGACGGAAGTTGCGGCCGGCGAAGCCGGCGGCATCACGCAGCACATCGGTGCGTACCAGGTGGAGAAGAAGGGACGCACAATCACATTCCTGGACACTCCCGGGCACGCGGCGTTCACCGCCATGCGGGCGCGCGGCGCTCAGGGCGCCGACATCGTGATCCTGGTGGTCGCAGCGGACGATGGCGTAATGCCCCAGACGCGGGAAGCCATCGCTCATGCCAAGGCTGCACGCGTCCCGATGGTTGTGGCATTGAACAAGATCGATAAGGCCAATGCGAACCCTGATCGGGTGAAACAGCAGCTGGCGGAACTCGAGTTGGTGCCCGATGATTGGGGTGGCAGCACCATGGTCGTGCCTGTCTCTGCCAAGCTGAAACAGGGCATCGATGATCTGTTGGACGGCATCCTGCTCGTCGCCGATAACGTCGACATCCGCGCGAATCCTGACGGAAAGGTCATCGGCACTGTCATTGAAGCAGAGGTGGACAAGACCCGGGGAACCATCGCCACGCTCCTGGTTCAGAACGGTACGCTCCAGGCCGGCGACATTGTCGTGGCCGGCAAGGCCTACGGGCGCATGAAAGCCATGTCTGACCACAAGGGCAAAGCAGTGCGCAAAGCCGGTCCATCCATGCCGGTGGCCGTGATGGGCTTGAATGAGGTCCCCTTGGCTGGCGATGTATTCCAGGTGGTGGAGTCCGAACGGGAAGCTCGGACCATCGTGGGGGAGCGCTTCGATGCGGACAAGCTGCAAAATCAGGCGCCGAAAAAGCTCTCGCTGGAAGACCTGTTCGCCAGCGTTCAGGCTGGTGAGACGCGCGAACTGCAGCTGATCGTCAAAGCTGACGTGCAGGGTTCCCTTGAGCCGATCATTGGTGAGCTGGAAAAACTGGGAAAGGGTGAGATCGGCATCAAGATTCTGTATGCCGAAACAGGCAACATCGGTGAGAATGACGTGATGCTGGCTTCGGCTTCGAAGGCCATCATCATTGGCTTCAGCGTCCAGGCAGACGTTTCGGCACGGCGTCTTGCCGAAACGGAGCGCGTATCGATCCGCCTATACGACATTATCTATCGTATGACGGAGGATATTGAAAAGGCCCTTAAGGGCATGCTGGAGCCGGAGATCGTAGAGAAGGTCGTGGGACGCGCCACGGTGCTCGCTGTGTTCCCGGCCTCCAAGCTGGGACGCGTGGCCGGGTGCCGCGTCACCGAAGGCGAGCTGCACCGCAACGCCAAGGTGCGATTGTTTCGTGGTTCTGACCTCGTCTTTGAGGGAGAAATGGCCTCGCTTCGCCATGAGAAGGAGGACGTGCGGGAGATCCGCACGGGCTTTGAGTGCGGCGTGGGCTTCAGGAACTTCAGTGATATTCAAGTTGGCGATTCTCTCTTGTGCTACAGGCTGGAAAAGTCATAATCCGGCCATCGACCAAGTCACGCCACGCGCCCCCAGGCTGCCAGCAACGATATGCCGTCCAAGCCGCGCCTCGAACGAATTGCGGAGCGTATCCGCGAGGAACTCTCGACCATGCTATTGCGGGATCTCAACGATCCGCGAGTGAAGTTCGTCAATGTGACCGACGTCAAGGTGGACCGGGAACTGGCTTTTGCCGACATTTTCGTTTCGGCCCTGGAGGGCGCCTCACGCTCGGTCGAGGTCCTCGCCGGACTGGAATCGGCCGCGGGATACATTCGTCGACAGTTGGCAGGCCGCGTGGAATTGCGCACTTTCCCCCGCCTCCGGTTTCACTGGGATCCCACCCCGGAGAATGCGGACCGCATCGAAAGAAAGCTGGCGGAGATCCGGAACAAAAGAGGGATCGATTCGTAGTCCATAGTGAGTTGCCGGCCCGGCATCATGCCGCGGGCCGTCAGCGCTCCCGCCGAGCGCCAACGTGTCGGCGGGGGACACTGCTTCAAGCAGTAGCTTGGGGGTCGCTCACGCGGCCAGGAGGCAACACTTTTCAGCATGGAAGGCGATATCAATGAGGCCATCCGAACCCGGCTGGCTCGGGCTCAGAATATCCTAATTACGTCACACGTCCGTCCGGATGGGGACGCGATCGGTTCACTGATCGCGCTGGGCTTGGCGCTCCAAGCTGGGGGCAAGAACGTGCAGATGGTTCTAGCGGACGGCGTGTCTGCATCCTTCAGGCTGTTGGAAGGCGCCGATCAGGTCAAGAACAAGATTGAGGGGGCCTACGACACTTTCATTGCCGTGGACTGTGCCGACTACCGGCGCACCGGCAAGCTGTTTGCGTCGCTTGGGCCTCCCGACATCAACATCGATCACCATGTAACCAATGAGAAATTCGGTCTGCTCAACCTGATCGAGGGCGAGGAAGTCGCGACATCCGCTGTCCTCACCAACCACCTGCCCGCCTGGGGGTATCCGATCACGAAGCCGGTTGCGGCCGCCCTACTGACCGGCATCATCACGGATACGCTTGGGTTTCGTACAGCCAATGTGTCCCCCGAGTCGATGCGGCAGGTCGCCACTTTGATGGAGGCCGGTGTGGATATGCCTGAACTCTACATGCGCGGCTTGGTGCGCCATTCGTTTGCAGCAACCCGCTACTGGGGGGCGGGCTTGTCCAAGCTGGAACGCCTGGATGGCATCGTCTACGGTACGCTGGCAATTGCGGATCGCAAGGCCGCTGGATATACCGGCAGTGATGACGCAGATCTCATCAATATCGTTTCAGCGATCGAAGGCTTCAAAGTCGGCATGATCTTCGTGGAGCAGCCAAAAAAGCGTGTCAAGATATCGTGGCGGGCCCTGGAGCCCGGCATCAACGTCTCCACGGTGGCGGCTCGGTTCGGCGGCGGCGGTCACGCGGCTGCAGCTGGCGCGGATGTTGAAGGAGACCTCCAGGAGGTCACACGGAATGCTCTGCGAAGTACTAAGGAACTGCTAAGCCTATAGCGGGGGTTTCCACCTATAATATGTCAACCTCGTTCCAGAGCAACGCAGTGGGATCAATACGAGGAGGAAAACCAGAATGGAAAGTCAGGACGTAAGAAACGCCATATCCGGGGTGCTGGTCGTGGACAAGCCGGTGGGTATGACGTCGCACGATGTGGTTCAGGCGATCCGTTCGGGAACGGGCCTGCGACGCGCAGGGCATACAGGCACGCTCGACCCCCGGGCCTCTGGAGTGCTCGTCATATTGGTGGGCCCGGCGGTGCGCTTGAGTGA
>JBGPAT010000357.1:0-3351 GCA_041480885.1 Anaerolineae bacterium | reverse complement strand
GCCGGGCTTATTGAAGCTGAGTTCGAGCCCCAACCGATCATTACTGATGCTGTCCAGGCGCGCCGCAATGACGTCCCCCAGATTCATGTCCACGGAAACCTGCTTGAGCACATCAAAGTGCGCAAGGGTGATCTGGAGAAGGGCTTCGCGCAATCCGATGTGGTGATTGAACACACTTTCTTCACGCCGATCACGGAGCACGCGTTCCTTGAGCCTGAATGCAGCATTGCCGTGCCCGTGTCCGGAGACCGGTTGGAGATCTACGTCGGTTCGCAGATCCCCTATCAGGATCGTCTGCAGGTGGCCAGAGTCCTCGGCTGGCCCGAGGAGCGCATTCGCATTGTCGGACAGCTCATGGGCGGAGGCTTCGGTGGGAAGGAAGACATCGCGGGGCAAATACACGCTGCTCTCCTGGCCTGCGCCACCGGTCGGCCGGTGAAGCTGCTCTTTGACCGCCATGAGAGCCTGCTTGTGCATCCTAAGCGCCACGCCACACAGATCCGGATCAAGCTCGGAGCTAAGAAGGATGGACGGCTTGTGGCTGTGGAAACCGAGCTGCACGGCGATACGGGTGCCTATGCCTCTCTAGGCGAAAAGGTGATGACGCGAGCCACAACGCATTCGGCGGGACCCTATGAAGTGCCAAATATGCGGGCGGATTGCTATGCAATGTACACGAACAATCCTCCTGCTGGCGCGTTCCGTGGTTTTGGCGTCACGCAATCGGCCTTTGCGATAGAGTCCATGATGGACATGTTGGCGGAGAGGCTGGGCTTGGATCGTGTGGCACTGCGCCGCCTGAACGCCCTGCAAGTGGGAAGTTCGACCAATACGGGCCAGGTGCTGAGGGATTCGGTAGGTCTTGTCGAATGTATCGACAAGGTGTCGGCTGAGATGTGCCGGCTCGCCTCGGAGAAGTGCGGCCTGCCCCGCGAAACCGTCTTTGCGGCCCACTCGACCCCGGACAAGCCTCACTTGGTGCACGCCTGGGGTTTGGCGGCCGGCTATAAGAACACCGGATTGGGAGGGGGTGCTCTCGACAAGGCGGGGGCCGAGGTCGAGCTGTACGAAAATGGCATGGTTGAGGTCCGCAGTTCATCTGCCGAAATGGGCCAGGGGCTCGTGGGGGTCATGCAAATGATCGTGGCTGAAGAGCTTGCCATGGATACAGACCAGGTGCGGGTGCTCGTCATGGACACGGATTTGACACTCGATGGCGGGCCAACCACGGCCTCTCGCCAGACATTCGTAACCGGCAATGCATCGCGCTATGCAGCGCAGGCACTGCGCCAGGCCGTTTCAGTCACGCTGGCCGAGAAATTCGACGTTCCGCCAGACCAGATCCGATTTGAGCGTGGCCTGGTGCATGCCGATGGGCACTCATTGACCTACGGCGACGTGGCGAAAGAGATGAAGGCCCTGGGCCGGCAGCCCCGCGCTCTGTATGAGTACGTAGCTCCAACGACCCGGCCACTCGGCTCAGGTGGAGACATGCACTTCGCCTTTTCATTTGCGGCCCAGGCGGCCGAAGCGGAGGTCAACACGCAAACCGGAGAGGTCCGAGTGCTGCGGGTAGTCGCCGCCAATGACGTGGGTACCGCAGTCAATCCCCTTGGATTGCAGGGGCAGGTCGAAGGCGGCGTGATGATGGGTATTGGCAACTGCCTCACCGAGGAGTTCATCGTTGAAAATGGGCGCGTTGTCACGGACCGCCTGGCGCGCTATCGAATGCCGGGCATTATGCTTACGCCCGAAATCACGTCGATCGTTGTCGAGCATCCCACGAGGGAAGGCCCGTATGGAGCCAAGGGTGTGGGGGAAATATGCACTATCCCAACGACGCCTGCAATCACAAACGCGATCTACAACGCGATCGGTGTCAGGGTGGATCGGTTGCCCGTGGATCAGGAGCTGCTGGCCCGCGCGCTCTGGTCCCGACACTAACAACGAGCTCGCTTGGCAGTCCCCTGCTAAAGGCTATCGGAGCCGCGACTTTGCAGATTGTTTAGCGATCTCAGACTCGGTTCGTGGATTCGCATATCCGCGGGGGCCGGCGGTCCCCGGGACGACGGCCGCGACAGGCAAAGCTGACATTTACCTCATAAAGGAAGGGCTCGCCTACGTTGCGCGTCGCCCAGGTTGCCTCAGCTTCGCCGCGTCATTAGCGCAAAGGGGTAGAATTGGGCGAATCCCATGGGCAAATTCCTCGGGTATCGCTGCTCACTCTGTCGCACTGAATACGGTCCGAACGATGTCACTTACACGTGCCCTCGAGATGGGGGCAATCTGGATGTTGTTCTGGACTACGCGGCCGTGCGGGCCAAGTACCAACCCTCGGACATCGTGTCTCGGGCTGACTACTCGCTCTGGCGCTATCTGCCTTTGTTGCCGGTCTCCGAATATCCAGGAGGATTGACGCCCCTTCATGTCGTGGGTTGGACGCCGGTCTACGGCTTGGGGAGGTTGGGTGAGAAGCTGGGCCTGAAGCAACTCTGGTTCAAGGACGACAGCCGGAACCCAACAGCCTCCTTCAAGGACCGGGCCAGTGCTGTGCTTGTGGCCCGGGCCCACGAGATCAATGCCGAGGTGGTGGTCACTGCCTCCACCGGCAATGCCGGCGCCGCCCTCGCAGGAATGTCCGCGGCCGTGGGCCAAAAGCCGATCGTTTTGGCCCCGAAGACAGCGCCGCCCGCCAAAGTGGCGCAACTGCTGATCTACGGTGCGACGGTCTTCCTGGTGGATGGCACGTACGATGACGCGTTCGACCTTACCGTAAAGGCTGCTGACGAATTCGGATGGTACTGTCGCAACACCGGCTACAACCCCTTCACCGCCGAAGGAAAGAAAACAGCGGCGTTTGAGATCTGGGAATGGTGGCAGGCCGCGCATGAGCAATTGCACATGCAGGTTGGCGCGGGCGTCGACCACTTGCCCCTCACGATATTCATTCCGGTGGGGGATGGAAACATCATCTCCGGCATTCACAAGGGATTCAAGGATCTGGCCGAACTTGGCTGGCTTCCGCGTATGCCGCGCCTAATCGGCGTCCAAGCGAAGGGTTCGGCGGCAATTGCCAATGCCTTTGAGGCCAACACCGAAGTCATCACGCGGGTCGCCGCGAACACGCTAGCGGACAGCATCGCGGTCGATATGCCGCGCGATGGGGTGCGGGCAGTACGCGCCGCCCGCGAGACAGGCGGAACCTATGTCACGGTCGGCGACGACGAGATTCTGAAGGCCGTCGCCGAATTGGGCCGCCTTGGCCTATTTGCAGAGCCAGCCGGGGCAACCGCGTATGCTGGATTGGCGCGAGCCAGCGCCGAAGGCCTCGTGCAGAGCGATCAGCCGGTG
>JBGPAT010000356.1:0-3361 GCA_041480885.1 Anaerolineae bacterium | reverse complement strand
ATCCTGCTGCTGCCGGAAGGCATTGTGCCGACTCTGAACAAATACTGGCTGAAATGGAGATCGGCTGCCAAAGAAACGGCAGGCACAGCCGACGAGGCCGGTGACGCCCGTCAAGAACAGGAACCCGTTCCGGACGACCCCAAAGCCGCGGATGAGGTGCGGCTATGAGCCTGCTCGAGGTATCTACGATCTCCAAGTCCTTTGGGGGCATTCTTGCACTGGACGCCTGCTCGATCGATGTTGAAAAGGGTTCGATCACGGGTTTGATCGGACCCAATGGCTCCGGGAAGACAACCCTGTTCAATGTGATCACCGGCTACGAGCCTGCCGACGGCGGCACAATTCACTTTGATGGCAATGAGATCACAAACAGCAGCCCTGATAGAGTCTTCAGGCTTGGCATAGCCCGCACTTTTCAGCTGACGCGCATTTTTCCTCGGCTCAGTGTCCTGGAAAACGTGCACGTCGCCGCCCAGCGTGAGGGTCTGAACGCCCTGTTTGGCCGGTGGAGTTCGTCTCACGAGCAGCGGCGAGCCGAGGAGCTCCTTGGCTTTGTTGGCCTCACCCGTCTAAAGGACGCCCCCGCGGCGCATCTATCCTACGGACAAAGGAAGCTGCTTGAATTTGCCTGTGTGTTAATCGCTGAACCTCAGGTCATCCTACTCGATGAGCCCGCGGGCGGAGTGAACCCCGTCATGATACGCCAGCTCTCTGACCGGATCCGCACCCTGAATTCAAAAGGCGTGACGTTTCTGGTCGTGGAGCACAACATGGAGTTCGTGATGGGCCTGTGCAGTCGCATCATGGTTATGCATCACGGATCGAAGATCGCCGACGGGCCTCCGGCGCAGGTGCGCCAGGATCCAGCGGTGCTGGAAGCCTACTTGGGGAACTAAGACATGAACCTGAAATTGCAGCAAGTGACTGCGGGCTACGGGGGAAGCGATGTCCTTAAGCGTGTCGAACTGGAAATCGAATCCGGCTCGATTACTTGCATCGTAGGTCCAAACGGAGCGGGCAAGTCCACCGTTCTGCGCGTGATCAGCGGCCTTATCCGGCCTCGAACGGGGAAGATCCTTTATGGTGGCCGGTCGATCACGGGAATGTCTGCCCGTCAGATCCTCTCTTTGGGAATCGTGCAGGTGCCGCAGGATCACAGCCTGTTCCCGGACATCTCTGTGCGAGAAAATGTCCGCCTCGGAGCGTTCATTCTGAATGATCGGGCCTTGGTGGACAAACGCCTTGCAGAGGTGGAGGAGCTCTTCCCAGTCGTCAAGGAACGCGCCCAGGAACGGGCAGGCGAACTTTCGGGCGGGCAGCAGCGACAAGTTGAGTTTGCCCGCTCCTTAATGCTGGAGCCTTCCCTTGTCTTGCTGGACGAGCCATCCATGGGCCTGGACCCCTTGACATTGAGGCAGGTCTTCGAGACGATCAGAATAATGCACACTGCGGGCCGAACAATCCTGCTGGTTGAGCAGAACGTCAGGGCGGGCCTGGGGATTGCCACCCAGGGCGTAGTCATGGAAAGTGGACAAGTGCGTCTGCAGGGAACCCATGATGAAATACTTGGCAATCAGCAGATCGGTCATCTGTATCTGGGGGGAACGCTGTCTGCGACTTGACGTGCCCGGATTCCCCCCCCAATGAAAATCGCTGCGTGGGCGCGACCTAGACGTTAAAGGAGATCAGGATGACTGCGACGGAACGGCTGCGCGCCGCCACTGTGAGGACCGCGGACAAGGACTCCGGCGAGCAGCCCCGGTTGGGTGAGTTTGGCTGTTTCGTGGGGGGAACGTGGATCAAGACAGGCGATGCCATTGACGTCCGGAGTCCGTACGACGGTTCCCTTGTCGCCGTTGTGCACCGCGCCGGACCGCAAGAAATCGAGACTGCCATATCCCAGGCGACTGCGGGCTTTCAAAGCACGCGCAGGATGCCGCTTTGGGAGCGTGCCCTAGCGCTCGAAAAGATCAGCGCCGCGATTTCGGCACGGCGGGAGGAGTTGGCGCAAACGATCGCCCTGGAGGCGGGCAAGCCCATTCGGACTGCCCGAGTAGAGGTCGATCGTGCCGTCTTTACCTTCAAGATCGCAGCGGAAGAATCGAAGCGAGTCTACGGCGAACTGGTGCCATTGGACTGGATCCCTGGCACAGAAGGACGTGAAGCTCAGATCCGCCGTGTCCCGCTCGGGCCCGTGGTTGGCATCAGTCCCTTCAACTTTCCGTTGAACCTCGTGGCGCACAAGGTCGCACCGGCCCTGGCCGCCGGGGACTCGATCATCTTGCGGCCGGCGAGCCAGACGCCGGTGAGCGCCTTGAAGCTGGCTGAGATCGTGCTGGAGGCCGGCTGGCCAGCCCAAGCCTTCAGTGTGGTGCCCAGCACCACGCAAGACGCTGCGCCGTTGGTGGAGGACGACCGAATTCGCCATCTGACATTCACAGGCAGCCCGGCAGTCGGCTGGTCACTCAAGGCCCGGTCGGGCCGCAAGCGCGTGACGCTCGAGCTGGGAGGGAATGCGGGGGTGATTGTTCACAAAGATGCGGACGTGGCGTATGCATCCGAGCGGGTAACTTGGGGTGGCTTCTCGTATGCCGGGCAGTCATGCATATCGGTCCAGCGCGTATATGTCCATGCGGATATCTATGAATCCTTTGTGGGAGACTTTGTGCCGCGTGTCAACGCACTCAAAGTAGGCGATCCGCTGCAAGAGACGACGGACGTCGGGCCGGTGATCGATCAGGGGGCGGCAGAACGCGTGGAATCCTGGATAACAGCAGCCACGAGGGACGGTGCCACGCTTCTGACGGGAGGATCCCGATCTGGCAACCTTTGGCAGCCGACCGTGCTCGCGGGGATCAAACCGAAGATGCTCGTGAGCTGTCAGGAAGCCTTCGCTCCGCTGGTAGGAGTCTATCGCTACACGAGTCTCGAGGAAGCCATCTCCGCCGTCGACGAGAGCGACTTTGGTCTGCAGGCTGGCCTTTTCACTAACGACCTCAATGTCGTCAAGGAGGCATTCGACAACATCGAGGTCGGCGGCCTCATGGTGAACGACGTGTCCGCCTTTCGGATCGATCATATGCCGTATGGTGGGGTCAAGCAGTCCGGATTTGGGAGGGAAGGGCTGCGATACGCAATTGAAGAAATGACTGAACTCAAGTTGCTAACCTTCAACTATCGATAGTCGCAGAATCAGGCAAAAAGTGCAGCCAGCACAAGGAAGCGAGGGCCGGCGCGTGGCGGTGTCCGGAACCGTCGTAGAGAGGCCCGAGAGCCCTTCGTCTCGGTACCCGCCGTAAGAAAGCCATGACTGGGTAAGAATGCAGGATTAGTGGAGCCCTGCTCTAGAGTCGCCTTTCCT
>JBGPAT010000355.1:0-3364 GCA_041480885.1 Anaerolineae bacterium | reverse complement strand
GTCCACTCTGGATTGAGATCGGGCCTCCGATTGAGGGCCCGCTCCTGCGGAGTGATCATCCGCTACCGCCGGGGTTTGTGCGAGTGCAGCGCCGAGCGTCAACAGTGGCAGATTACCGGTTTGCTATCGGAAGACGCCGGACGTGGGGGGTGCACAAAAGGGGCCGGATAGCTGATCACGCGGTCAGATGACTCTGACGTTCTTGAACTGCCAGGGATCCGAGGTGTCGATGTCCTCGGGTGAGAGCCGTGCGGGGTCGTGCAGCGGGTTCCAGTTGGTGTATTCGCCGAAGACCTGGCCCAGGTAGGGCATGCAGATCTCGAGGTTGCGGCGGAAATCCATCTCGTCGGGCTCGACGAGGCCCCGACTCGGATTCTCGATCGCCCAGATCATCCCCGACAGACAGGCCGCTGTGACCTGCAGGCTGGTCGCATTGTTGTACGGGGCGAGCTTGCGCGCGTCATCGACCGATAGCTGCGACCCGTACCAGTAGGCGTTCTTCTTGTGACCGGCGAGCAGCACACCGAGCTCGTCGAAGCCACCCGGCACGATGTCGTCCATCAGGATTCGCTTCTGTTCCTGCAGGTGCCAGTTGCGAGTCGCGAGCTCGTGCACTGACAGCACCGCGGAAACACACGGGTCATAGGCATAGTGAACCGTTGGCCGGTAGAGCAGCTGGCTGCCGTCCTCGACGGTATAGAAGTCGGCGATCGAAATCGCCTCGTCGTGCGTGATCAGGAAGCCGTGAAAGTGTCCAGCCTTCGGGGTCCAGCTCCGCACCCGCGTCAAGGCGCCCGGCTTCATCAGATAGATTGCACAGCCGCTGCCGAAGACGTGCTTGCGGCCGTCGCGGGGGAAGTTGCGCTCGTGCGAACCCCAGCCGAGCTCGGCCGGCTGGCCGCATTCGTTGGCGAAACCGTCCACCGACCAGGTGTTCAAGAATTCGCCCGGTCGCTTCGGGACGGTCGGCACCTGGGTATCACGCTCGGCGATGTGGATGACCTTGACGCCGACAGAGCGTGCGAGCGCCGCCCAGTCCTCGCGCGTTGTGGGATTGCCGGCATTGATCTTGAAGTCTCCGGCAAGGTTTATGAGCGCCTGCTTGACGAAGTGCTGCACGAGACCGGGATTCGCGCCGTGCGCGAGCACGGCAGTCGGCTTCGGATCCTTGTCCTTTAACTTGCGCAGCGCGAGAATTTCCTCGCGCAGCGCGTAAATGGAGCGGCGCGACGGCGACAGGGACGGACCCGTGTAACCACCCCGCCACGGCTCGATGCTGGTGTCGAGGTACAGGGCGCCATGCGCCCAGCACCACTTGATGAGAGCGATCGAGGAAACGTCAACGGACACGTTCATGACGAAGTCGCCACGACCAACCAGCGGCTCAAGCACCTGGCGGAAATTCTCGCGGGTCAGGGGCTGCTTCATGAAGCGGATGCCGTATTCCTGCGCTTCCCTGCGACCCACATCGTCAGCCGTGACGATCGTGATCCGTTCGGGAGTCAGCCCGCCAACGTGCCGCAGGATCAGCGGCAGCACTCCCTGGCCGATGCTACCGAAGCCGATGACGATCAGCCGGCCGGGAAAGGTAACGTGGACTTTGTGTTGCGTGGCAGGAGGGCATGAGGCGATTGCCTCTGGGGGGATCAAAATGGCGTCTTGCGCCACGAGCATGACCTCATACGGATAGCTTGCCAGGAAGGCTATCTTGATCGTTTTCCGACATCATGTCGAGGCGTGGTCGATCGATCATCATCTCTCGGGGCTGCTTTCGTGGGAATGGGTATCGGCGCTATCGATTCCTCCAGGTGACATTGAAACATCGCTTTTCATTTTCCGATTTTGCGATGCATAATGGAGCGTGCCAGGAGCCTGCTGACCATGCGGCTGTCGGAGTGCGAATTCGAGTTGGTCTGCCCTGCCGGAAGCGGCAGCCTTATCGCCCATCTTGCCGAGCATCCACAGCTCACCCATCTCGAAGGCGCAGTCCCTCTGCGCTTTATTATCTCGCGCTCCTCCGGTGGTTGCTATCATTGCGAGCTTGGGCTGCTGGAAGCCTTCGCTGGCCCGCACCGTCAGCACCTGCAGTCGATTTTCACCTTCCGGCCTCGCCGCTTCGAGAACCAGGAGCGCTTCACCGCGGTAATGCTCGTGCCGACAGGCATCGGTGCCCTGATTGGTGGTCATGCCGGTGATGCCGCTCCGGCAGCACGTCTGCTTGCTTCCTGCGCCGATACGCTGATCACCCATCCCAATGTGGTCAACGGTGCCGATATCAACGAGATGTCTGATAATACACTTTATGTCGAGGGCAGCGTAATCACCCGCCTGATGATGGGAACCGCCGGGCTGGCCTCACGCCGGTGCAACCGTATTCTGACCATCATGGACGATCATGAGGCGCCGATTATCAGGCACAATGTGGTAAACTCCGTGAACGCCGCGCGGGCCTCTGCGGGCTTCGCCTGCGACCGCATCGAGATGCTCTCGTCGCGGCTTCGGATGACAACCAGCTATTCCTCCTCAGGCCGTGCGACAGGTGTCGTGGAAAACCTTGAGGGCCTGCTCGAAATCATCGAGCGCAACCGAAATGCTGTCGACGCGGTCGCGATTACAACTGTCATCGATATGGACGTGGACGAGCAAGAGACCTATTTCGGGGAGCCCCCGCTCCAGAGTGACCGCGCGTCGGATGCCGAACCTCTGCTCGAGACCGTCAACCCGTTCGGTGGCATCGAGGCTCTGCTGACCCATTGCCTATCAAGCTTGTTCAACATTCCGACCGCCCATTCGCCGATGTATGACAGCGTCGACATCATGAATTCTGATGTTGGTCATTACGAGCCGCGCAAGGCAGCGGAAGCGGTTTCCGTGTCCTTCCTGCATTGCGTGCTGAAGGGCCTGTCACGCGCGCCCGCGATTGTTACCGATCCTGGTCTCTTCGCTCACCGCGGCGTCATTTCGAATGCGGACATCTCCTGTCTTGTAATCCCCGACGGCTGCATTGGCCTGCCAACCTTGGCAGCGCTTGAACAGGGCATCCCGGTGATCGCTGTAAAGGGCAACAAGAATGCCATGCGCAATGCTCTCGTTGATCTGCCATGGCGGCGCGATCAGCTTTATCGGGTTGAGAATTACTGGGAAGCCGCCGGTGTCATGTTGGCTCTGAAATCCGGTGTCCCACCCAGCGCTGTCCGCCGTCCATTAGTGGCGGCGGAACTCGTGACGGTGGCGGCAAGAGCCGAACGAATAGCGGGTGACCGTCACCCAGTATCTCACCAACTGTCAATTGTTCAACGACAAGGAGATGCCAGATGACAAGGCTAGAACAACTGAAAGATGCGTTTAGCTGGGAACAGATGCG
>JBGPAT010000354.1:0-3375 GCA_041480885.1 Anaerolineae bacterium | reverse complement strand
CGTGCTGTGTTTCCCCGTGTCGCGTGCCCTTGTCCTCAGCACCTGACACTTGAACCTTGATCACCCTCAACAGAGCGGGAGACGGGATTCGAACCCGCGAATATCAGCTTGGAAGGCTGACGCCTTACCACTTGGCGACTCCCGCGCGGCAATCATTCTACCGTGAGCCCCATGCACGGTCAAGCAAGCTTGACCACCCCCTCGTTCTGCATTAGAATTCGTTCCTGCCTTTGCTCCTGTAGCTCAGCGGATAGAGCGTTTGGTTGCGGACCAAAAGGTCGCGTGTTCGAATCGCGCCAGGAGCGCCACTCTATCGAAGCGGACTGCCCGCTTCTTTTTTTACGAAGCAGTCCTAGCAGCCGCCCACAATCAGCTCTACCAGGACTCCAGCATGGCGAAACCACAGATCCTTCTCACCAATGACGACGGAATTCAATCCCCTGGCTTGTGGGCCGCGGCGGGCGCGCTCGCCGCTCTCGGGCGGGTGACCGTGGCAGCTCCCGCCGAACAGTCCTCCGGCATGGGACGCAGCCTGCCCAGCACCTCGAGCGGCATCATCCGCGAAGAGAAACTGCACGTGATCGGCCAGGAGTGGATCGTCTACGCCGTCAGCGGTTCGCCTGCCCAGGCCGTCCAGCACGCCGTCCTGGAGATTATGCCCCGCAAGCCGGCGCTGGTGGTGTCAGGCATCAACTACGGCGAGAACGTCGGCCTCGGGACGACGATCTCCGGCACCGTCGGCGCAGCCATGGAGGCGGCCTCACTAGGCCTGCCAGCCCTGGCCATCTCGCTGGAAGCCGCGCAGCGCTATCATCTGTCCTATTCCCAGGAGATCGACTTTTCGGCGGCCGCCTACTTTACGACGTTCTTTGCGCGCATCCTGCTTCAGAGGAAGATGCCGGCTGACGTGGATCTGTTGAAGGTGGATGTCCCCTCGGATGCCACGCCGCAAACGCCGTGGAAGGTCACGCGCGTGGCCCACCAGGGCTACTATGAACCCCTGGCGCCCAGACGCAAGTCGTGGACTGTGTCGGGTCGTTTGGGCTACAAAGAGGCGGCGATCCTGGATGGCAAAGATGAGAACAGCGACGTCGTTGTGCTGCGCAAGCACCGCATGGTCACCGTCACCCCCATCAGCCTTGACATGACCTCGCGCGTTGGCTTGCCGGACTTGGAGAAGCACCTGCGAGCGTAGCGAGCATAGCGAGCATACGCTGGTTGCGAGATTCCTCGACGAAAGACAAACGAGAAGGGTTTGCGCCTTCTCGTTTGTCTTTCGTCGAATTCCTGCCCCCTCCCTTGGGGAAGGGGGATGGCGGAGGCGGGGAATCCAAGCGCCTCCCCCTCGAACAATCAGACTAGGCCTTAACACCAGTTATGTGCGGGCTAAACTTCGCGATAAGCCTGTCTTTGGGCTGGTAGCCGGTAAGACGCTCCTTGATTTCTCCACCGTTGAACAACATGAGTGTCGGAATGCCCAACACGCCGTATTTTGTCACGATGTCTGGATTCTGGTCCGCATCCAGTTTTAGGACCTTCACTTTGCCATCCCAATCCTGCGCCAGCTGCTTGACGATCGGGTCCACCATCTTGCAGGGCTGGCACCACACCGCCGTGAAATCCACCAACACCGGCTTTTCGGCCTCCAGGACCTCTTTTTGAAAATCCGTTTCCGTCACGTATGCAACTTCGGTCATTATGCCTCCACACGCTCCATAGACTGAGTGTATCTCAAGTTTATTACGTCTGCAAAGTGTATGCGTTGACGCCTCTATTTCGCCATGATAGAATGCAGTCCGCTTTCGAGATAACCAGGGCGCGTAGCTCAACGGCAGAGCAGTGGCCTTTTAAGCCATTGGTTGAGGGTTCGAATCCCTCCGCGCTCACAGCGTTCGCCGCCCGTGGGCGGCGATTCTTGTTGCCTAGGCTGACCATCCCATTTCCTTCGCAGCATATCCACCACAGGACGGTTGCAGGCTCCACTGGATTCATCAGAACTTCGGTTTGTAGGCTCGCTCGAATTTCACTCTGAATTGGGGCGTCTTGCCCGTCTTGGTTACGTTCTCCCACGCTATGCGCACCAAGCCCAGCAGCGGCGTCCAAGGTTTGAACAGGCGGCATTCGACGAATTCCTTCCGGTTCGACTCAAGCACCCCGACCAGTTTCCCGGCCGCCCTCTGTGGCGATCCCGCCAGCATGCGCAGCACGAAGCCATAGTTCTTCATCATTGCGCGGCCGCCCTCGCCAAAGACGGTCGGTGCCGTGAGCATTTCGGTCAGAAGCATGCCCGGGCTGAATCCCACGATCTTCACGCCGCTGCCTTTCACCTCCTTTGCCAGGGACCGGGTCAGTGACGTCATCCATGCCTTGGTCGCGCCATAGAGCGCAGTGGGCGATGCCGGGCGCAGGAATGATCCGTTTCCATAGATGTTGACCAGCGTGCCGTCTCTGCGCGGCAGCATAAAATGCAATGCCGTACGCGATCCATATAGGGCTCCCATATCATTTGCAAGGAACATGTCGAGCGCGTGACTGGGTGGGCTATCTAGGATCATGCCGGCGGAAGCGGAGTAGCCCGCGTTGTTCACCCAGATGTCAATGCGGCCAAACCTCTTCACGACGCGGCGGCCCAGCGCATAGACCTGCGACTCTCTTCGCACATCACAAACTTCACCGGTGACGGGCCCGAGAGCTTCGAGCGACTTTAGCGCGCGCTTCAATCCCGCCCTGGAGCGTCCGCTGATCACAACCGTGGCCCCGGCCTTGAGCATGGCTTCTGCAACGGCATAGCCGAATCCGCGGGTGGATCCCGTAATGACCGCGATCTTGTTCTTCATTTGTTCCTTTCGCACAGCGAGGGAGCCAGCTTGTTAAGTTCCCCTCTGCGGGAGCACTGTCTGCGTTGTGTCGGAAATCGATTACCTGACCGTCGCGTACATCTCCACTGCCGCAGTCTTGATCAAGTAATAGCCATTCTCTGCGCAGGATCGGCACAGCGTGGCGCCGTCAACGCGCACTTCGCGTTCATTGATGATCTCTTCGCCGCAGTAGTCGCAGTTGACTCGCAACCCGGGCCGGCTGACCATCCCCCTCAGCGATGGGTTGAGGATTACGTCCTGCAGGCGCAGCATTTCCTCATCGGGCATGCTTTGGTATGCCTGCAGCTGCGCAAAATAGCGGCGCCGTTCAGCCGGCGCATGGATTGCAACGCGGTCCCTCAGTTCCAGCGCGGGAGAGACCCGAATGGCGCGGCCCGTCTTCACGTCCGCAAAGGTAGCCGCGATCTTTCCTAAGTCATTCACGCGCAGTGTCCGATGTCCCACCGTTGCGCCGGTCACCACCTCGATCCCATCTGCAAAGCAGCCGTCGGTTTCG
>JBGPAT010000353.1:0-3379 GCA_041480885.1 Anaerolineae bacterium | reverse complement strand
CAGCGCGAAGTTCACTGGCGAACAATGATTATACGACTTTTCCCAGCCGTGTCAATGCTTGATGGCACATCTTACCTTAAAGAATGACGTGCTCGTTTGGGCCGTCTGCCTAAGCTCCGTGCGAGAGGCTGGATCACCCCTTTGCCTGTTTTGGCCATCCCGATCCCCGCAGGCAACTGAGAGGTTACCCCATCTCTTGGCGTCCCGCAAGTGCCCGCAACAATGTATTCTGGTCGGCATACTCCAGATCTCCCCCGGCGGGCAGGCCGCGTGCCAGGCGAGTGACCTGAACCGCCAAAGGGCGCAGTTCCTGCTGCAAGTAGAGAGCGGTGGCGTCCCCCTCCATGCTGGGATTGGTGGCCAGGATCACCTCTCGCACGCCGCCCTTCGCCACCCGCTCCAACAGCGGCTTGGCTCGGATGTCTTCCGGCCCGATGCCCTCGATCGGCGACAGGACCCCGTGCAAGACATGATACTTGCCGTTGTAGCTGCCAACGCGTTCCAGGGCCAACACATCTAGGGCTTCCTCGACTACACATATGATTCCAGTATCCCGTTTTGGGTCGTCGCAGACTTCGCAGCGCGTGCGACCGGCCTCCGTGATATTGAAGCACTCCTGGCAAAAAGCAACTTTGCCCTTGAGAATATTCAGCGACTCCGACAAGTCCTGGGCAACGTTTTCGGGAGCGCGCAACAGATAGAAAGCCAGGCGGGAGGCGGTCTTCGGGCCGATGCCAGGCAGCCGCTCAAGGGCGTTGATGACTTTTTGGATGGGCTCCGGAAGGATCATATACCGGGAAGGGAGAGAGACACCAGACAGCGGTTCGTACTTGTCGTCCTCAAATCTCCTGCTGCTAGAACGGCATCCCGCTAGTCATGGGTCCCAGTTTCTGGGAGGCCAAGGCACGTGATTGATCGAGCGCCAGGTTGACAGCCGACATAATGAGATCCTGCAGCATGTCGGCGTCAGGCTCCTGCAATAGGCCCGCCGAGATCTCAACCGACTTGCACTTCTGAGCACCGCTCATGGTGACCTTGATGGCGCCGCCGCCGGTGGTAGCAGTGACGGTTTCCTGGGCCAATTCTGCCTGAGCATCCGCCAATTGCGGCTGGAGGCGTTGGATGTGCTGCATCATGCCACCCTCCCCGCCGGCCGCGGGACGACTAAAACCTTTCGCCATGAGAACACCTCGTCATCCGGGATTCGCGATCGAAGATTCGAACGCCGGGCAGCGCCACGATGAACATGTGCACCGAGTCCGTGTGATCTGGGTCACTCCTGCACATCCACAATTTCACCGCCATGATTGAGCGCCGTAGCCACCATACCATCCTGCGAGACGGTCGGTGGCAGTTTCCCCTTGGCATTGATCACCCCGCACTTGATTCTTAGAGATACACCGAGCACCTCGGCGATCGCCGCCCGCGCCACTTCAAGGTTTTCGGGCTTATCCATAAGGGAACAGACAGTTTCGGATTGGAAGCCCAGCAGCAGCTCATCTCCACGAACCTCTACTGGCTTGCATGAATTCAAGAGCGCCTCCACGGCCGGGTGCTCGGGCTTTATCGCCGCACGAATACCCTTCCAAGCCTTTCCCAGCTCGGTCAGGCTTACAGTGCGCCGAGTGCCGCCTGCGGCGTCACCACGTGTCTCATACGTTTCGGCCGGTTCGCGCACTGGTGCCGCGGCTGGTTCTAGCTCTGCCGTTTGAAGAGGCAGGGCCCGTGGTCCAGCCGCAGGGCGAGCAAGACCCGATTTGCCTGGCAGCGGTTCCGTGTGTCCGGCGGACGCCGCCGGACTTGGGCGCTGCCGACCATGCCCGTCTTTCGGCTCAAGCTGCCCACCCTTCGCGCCACCACTGTCGCCTCCGAACGGAGCCGGCTGAGGTTGCTCGTACGCGGCGGCCAAAGCCAACTCCAACGCTAGGGATGGTTGCCACCCACCCCGCGTATCGGTAGCCGCCTCATTGAAAGCCCTGATGAGGCGCAAGATTTCCGATGTCTGAAACGCCTTGGAGTGCATGGTCATGCGCCGCCTGATGTCTTGGATGGCCTCGACTTGGCCACCATTGCCCATCTGGATCAGCATTACGTCCCGAAGGTATTCCACAATCTGGCGGGCCAATGTCCGTGGATCGGCGCCCGCGTCGAGGGCCCGGTGGACGTTTTCGAGGCCGGAACCCGCCAGCTGATCCACTATCGACTCAACGATATCCAGCACCGCTTGATTGGTCGCGGTGCCAAGCACCGTCTGGGTCAGTTCCAGAGTAATGCTCGTCTCCGTCGAGGCAAGTTGGTCGAGCAGCGATTGTGCATCACGGATTGAGCCGGTCGCCTGGCGGGCAATGACTGAGAGGGCGGCTTCGTCAGCCTTCAGACCCTCCTGCGCGGCGATGCCTCTCAGACTGGTGAGAATCTCGTCCACCGGCACGCGACGGAACTCGTGACGCTGGCAGCGCGAGATGACCGTCGCCGGGATCTTGTGGATTTCCGTCGTTGCAAGAATGAAAATGGCGTGCGGCGGCGGCTCCTCAAGCGTCTTCAGCAGAGCGTTGAATGCCTGCGTGGACAGCATATGGACTTCGTCAATAATGTAGATCCTGAATTTCCCTTGTGAAGGCGTGAAGTTGATTTTGTCGCGGAGCCCCCGGACGTCCTCGACACCTGTGTTGGAGGCCGCATCCATTTCGATCAAATCGAGGAAGCGGTTCTCGTTGACCGCCTTGCAGTTCGCACATTCATTACAGGGGCGCTGAGCTCGATCCTCGGCAAGGCAGTTGACAGCTTTCGCGAGGATCCTCGCCAGAGTGGTCTTGCCGGTGCCACGCGGCCCTGCAAACAGATATGCATGACCAACGCGATCCGCGGCGATGGCGTTCCTGAGCGTCTGGACGACGTGCAGCTGTCCAATGACGTCTGCCCAGCCCCTAGGACGATACTTTCGATAAAGCGCCTGACTCATAGAAAATGACGGAAAGATCGGCCGCTGCCGCTAACAGGAGGGCTACGGAACGGGATAACTGTCCTGCGCTTCGCCCTCAGGATTCGTCAACAGGACAGCTTGCCCTGATATCCACATGGGCTGCCGCTGTCCCCAATACAGATCAATGGCCGTATTCGTACCACTGGCCGTATGCACCTGAACCGCCCCATTCGTGAATAGCTTAAAAGGTGGGAAAGTGTAGGAACTTCCAGCTCCATCCTTGAGATGCCAGCCCGTTAAGTCCAATTCACCATCGCCGCTGTACTTGACCACCACGGCCTCAACATTCAGCGTGCCGGCGCCAATTACGCTGACGATCTGAACCTGACCCGGCTGGACCCGGCCGGTCGTCCCCGAGCCCGCCGGCGCGGATGGTGCAATTGGAATGCTCACTTG
>JBGPAT010000352.1:0-3396 GCA_041480885.1 Anaerolineae bacterium | reverse complement strand
TGACAGATGACGTAGGGACTGTACCGCTGCATGCGGCAAAGATCAAGGTGAAGATCAGGATAAGCGCTCTCTGCATTTCACGGGTCCTGCAGTCTCTTTATGAAATTGATCTAGGCGACTATCCCATCTCTGTATAGATTGGTTAAAGGCAGGTCATAATGGGATACTATGACCTGTCACAAAAAGCACGGCTCCAACTTATCGACGGTGTCGTTCACAATATCGACGAAAGTAATGAGCGAATTCAGAACCGCCTTACGCTCGATAATCCCAGGCTCATTGAACACTATATCGCCGCTGAGCTTGAAATCCACCTTCGCCTCGACGTCAGGCGCAAACAGTTTTCTGGGGGTGACGCCGAAAACTTTGTCGCCGTGTTTAAGTACGAAAAACAAGTCATGGGGAACACTCCAGCTTCTTTGGATATCTTGGGAAGGAAACCTGTTTCCGGAACTGTCGAAAACCTGGGCGTCAAAGCCGATGCGCTTCGCGCCGGCGAGCGGTATTACCAAAAACCTGTGCTTATCGAGAATGTCCAAGCTATGAATAACCCACAATTCATGCCGCTTCCCTCCCTTGTAAGGTTCCAACCGTTGGATTATTTGTATAGCAGCTTGCCCCAACAACTTTATTTCTCGCTCTCTAAAAGCCGCTTCGAGTTGTTGGGAACTATCCTTGATCGGGAAATAGACATGGGAGCAATCATGGGTGATAGAGGTCAGTCTGACGAGTTGACAGGCGAGCAAGTCCAGAGCAGCCCGCAAATTGTGAATAGCATCTCCAACAATAGCGCACATCGGCAATGGAGTAGGCTTAATGTCTTTGACACAGAAAGAACCCTCTCCGGTAATACTGTCTACCTGCAAGAAAGGGGTATACGGATTACTTGCAAAAAAAGCCTGGCGGGCTTGGTTGAAATCCGCGATGTGCTTTTCGGCCCGTTCAATTTTGGCTCGAACACCGTCAAGAGCACTCACGTGTCAAACTCTCCCGCAAGAGGAAAAATGGACGACAAGAAGAAACCCACTCAAAAAACGCCGAAAGGCCATGAAATGCTCATACAGTCAAGGGATAGTTGCCTTGATCAAATGCTCGGCATCGCGATTTCCCAGCCATGCGCGGATGAAGGATACCGCTGCGATTATCGCCAGGATCCAGATGAGCACTATGATCGCCGCGCCGGCCAGGCGAAGACCATGGCTGACAGGTTCGGTGCGCGCCCTTTCGCGCGCCTGGGCCATGACCTCGCCTGGAATGAGTCTTAGGGCCAGGGCAATTCCTGCAGGAACGATGATGGCATCGTCAAGGTAGCCCAGGACGGGAATGAAATCGGGGATCAGGTCGATGGGGCTCAGCGCGTAGGCGACGACCAGCAGCACCAGGAGCTTGGCAAACCACGGTGTGCGAGGGTCGAGCGCTGCCAGGTAGACGGCATGGGTCTCATTTCTCAGTGCCCGGGCGCGTACTCGTATTTGTTCAAGCATGCTTCAATTGTAAGAGATGATGCTGGCAGGAGGGCCCAATGGCTGGACGTCTCATGATCGTTCTGATGCTGCTGTCCGGAGGCGTATCCGAGCGCCCTTGACGCCTCCGCCGCTAGCCGCGGCCGAGGGGTACCGGCTCAATCAACTTGCAGAGCCTTTCGAGTTCTTCCGGAAGTCGGATGGCTGCATGAGGGACTACTTCTTCGCTTTCTTCTTCGTGGTCTTGCGCTTTGCCTTCCCCTTCCTGGTAGCTTTGGCGACCGCCCTCTTCGCCTGTTTCTTCGCTCTTCCGGCCTTGCTCGGCGGCCTCGCCTGGCCGACCTTCTGCAGGAATCTGTCCACACTCCAGCCCAGGGTCATGCAAGTGACGGCCTCTCCGGGCTGGACCTCAACAACAGCATCGCCCCTGCTGGACGTGCGCTTACGAATGCCGGCGGCATCCAGCCGCGTGGACTTTGGCGCGCCCCTGCTGAGATGGATGGTCGCTATGTAGCTGGGCTTGCCGGCTCCCATGCCGACCAGTCTCACTTTTTCCGGCAGGCTCCACACTCGCACGCCTTTGCCGTAGCGGCCTTGGGTCGGGAAGTCTGACGGCTCCACGCGCTTCGCCTTCCCGTCCGAGGCCAGCAGAAAGATTTCGCCTTCCGCGGGCAGGATCTCCATGCCGACCAGCTCATCCTTATCTTCGAGCTTGATGCCACTCACGCCGGCCGCGACGAGGCCCATGGGCCGCACCTCTTCTGCGCTGAAACGGATTGCCATGCCGCGGGCGGTGCCCAGCAGGAGGTCTTGCTTCTTGCCGTCGGAAAGCGCCGCGGAGTGCACGACGTCGCCTTCGTTGACGCGGATCAACGTAAAGGATTGGGCGGAGGGTCCGGGCAAGTCGCTGATCAAGGTCTTCTTGACCATGCCATAACGCGTGGTGGTGATCAGGCTGGTCTCAGCAGGGTAGTCGCTCTTGCGCGCTGGAAGCGCAAATACCAGAGCCAGTGTGTCTGTCTCGGTGAGGGGAGCAACTTTGTAGTACAGAGAACCGGCGGAGAGCTTCTCAGCTTGAGGAATCAACTGGGCAGAGACGGCGGCGGCTTTGCCCAATTTGGAAACGAAGTAGATCGTGTCCGCAGCGGAGGCCTTGACCAGCCAGCGCGGCGCGTCATGGCCCGACGGCCGAGGTGGTTTCTCATCGTGGGTGCGCGCCACGACGCCATCCGCAGTCACGCCGATCCATACGGAGTGCCTCGGAATGAGCTCGGCGCTGGACATCGTCTTGGAGGTCTTGCCGCCTTTGTGCAAACTCACGATCTGCGTGCGGCGGCGATCACCGTAAGCTTCTTTGACCTTGAGCAACTCATCTGCCACAACAGCTCGCATGCGCTTGGGAGATTTCAGCAGTGCCTCCAGATCCTTGATGAGGGTATTGACCTCCTTGTATTCAGTCTCGATCTTCTTTCGTTCGAGGGCCGCCAGGCGTCTGAGCTGCAGATCGAGGATGGCATTGGCCTGGAGTTCGGTCAGCTTGAAGCGTTTCATCAGCCGGAGGCGAGCCGTGTCCACATCGGCGGCGTTGCGGATAAGACTGACGACCTCGTCCAGATGTTTGAGGGCGATGAGATAGCCCTCCAGGATGTGGGCGCGCTCGCGGGCCTTCGCCAGGTCAAACTCAGCGCGCCGCTTGATGACGGTCAGGCGGTGCTCCAGATAGACGCGCAGCGCCGCCTTGAGCGTGAGCGTGCGGGGCTCGCCGTCGACGAGGGCCAGCAGGTTGATGCCGAAGGTGGTCTGCATGGCCGTGCGTTTATAGAGTTCGCGCACGACCATTTGCGGTTCGGCGTGCTTGGTCAGCTCGATCACGATGCGCATGCCCTGGCGATCTGATTCGTCGCGCAAGTCGGCCAGGCCGTCCAGATGGCCC
>JBGPAT010000351.1:0-3428 GCA_041480885.1 Anaerolineae bacterium | reverse complement strand
ATCGAACCGCCAAGTTGCTGCTCCCGCGAGCTTATGATCTGCCCTCATTTACCATCCGGAGCGAGCTTGAACCGCACTCGCCGTCGATTCTCAGCTACGACGTCCCCGCGAATACTGCGGATACCAATATCTCCATGGCGGTGGATCGATCAGGAAACATCTACGCCCTTGGGTGGGATAGCTCCATTGTCCTGAAGTGCGGTCCGGAAGGGAACTCGCTCAGCAAGTTTGGCGCACCTGCCTGGACACCGGGTGGTTGGCAACGCGGCCTCTTCTACTTCCCTGACGCCATCCTGATCGACAGCTACGGGCGCATTTACGTCGCTGATACAAATGGTGTGCAGGTATTTGGTGTCGACGAGAAGTACCTGTACACCATCGCGCTGGACGGCGGTGCCGATGCGATGGCTATCGACTCGGAGGACAACCTGTATGTTGTCACCTACCCGGCCCAGGTGACCAAGCTGGCGGCGCTAAAGCCCTGAAAACCGGCGCCGGAGAGGCGTTATTTCTCGGGGGAATGAAAGCAGTTGGGTTACGATTTGATCTTGGGTCGAAATGCGGTTGTGAACCTGGCGTTTAGAGGTTCACCTGTGCCTGCCTGCCCTGCCGGCACAGTAATCGGGCACACCAATCTGAGAGTCAGACTCACGCCTTGCCCCTCTCCAGCGCGCCCTCGATATCCCTCACGCGATGAAACAAGGAGTGACCAACGAGATGGTAGGGCCAATCCGCGCCTCGCCGTCTGCCGCTGAACCACGCTGCAGGCGCCTCTTTGAGGGCGGCCAGAATGTCCTTCTGAACCTGCCTGTGCCAGGCCAGGACCTGCCTCGGTGGACGGCTGCGCCAACGGAGATAAACGACACGATTGACGTCGTCTGGGCGTAAACCGCGCTCATCGTCAGATCTGCGTTGTTTCCTGATGGACTTCACCACATTGGCCTTCCGGTAAGCGATGTGGACGAGCGCATCCTTGACGGTCCAGGGGTCCTTGGTCTCGGGCCTGGGCAGTCGCCGTTTCCATTCCTCGTTCGTGAGTCTGGAGACCAGCCGATCCAGGAGCTTGAACTCACGGATGGCGCGTTTGATCACTTCAGCACGTGTGTGACGCATCGCCTCCCGCATCCTTTCGCCGGCCAAATGGGGATCGTCGCCTGCCAAAGACGACAAGGCACCCGCGATCAATTGAATTCATACCGAGCAGAATCCCACCCGCCGAAGCGAAGCGCAGGAACTACAGGCCTTGTTGGGCAGCAGCGTTTGGTTGGACTCACAGGGTGGAGGAACGCTTGAGGAAGGCCAGGGTTCGATCCCATGCCAGGCTGGCTGCTGTTTGGTTGTATGCCTGCGAGCGGTCAGGTTCAAAGAACCAGTGTCCCGTGCCACTGTAAAGATAGAAAGTCACCGGGCGGCCAGCACGCTTAAGGGATTCCTCCAGGTCGTCGACGTTGGATTTCGGCTCAAACTCATCGTTCTCGGCAAAGTGACCGAGGTAGGCCGCTTTCGAGGTGCTGAAGTCGGCAGGACCGGTCCCGTAAAAGACGACCACGGATCGGATATGCTCGGGGGCAGTGGTCGATAGATCCAGCGCATAATAGGCACCTAGAGAGAAGCCGATCACTGCAAGGCCGCGGTCGGTTTGTCCAACGCGTTCGCTGAGAAACGTGGTTGCCTCCGCGATCTCTGCCTTGGCTTGGAGGTGGTTGGCGTCGAGAGCTTTGCCAAGGGTTTCCGCATCGGCAATGTTGTCTGCGACCTTGCCATGATAGAGGTCCGGGGCAAATGCCACGAAACCGGATTCGGCAAGCCGCGTGCAGAAAGCCTTCATTGTGGCGTTCAACCCCCACCAGGCATGGAGGACCAATACGCCGGATCCCTTGCCAGTGGGCGGGACGGCGAGAAAGCCCAGAGGTTGAGAACGTGTCATGTGGACTCCTTATCCTGGTTGTAGTGGATCACGCTACGTACCCCTTGAGTTGCACATCGATGCGGCAGATGTGGCTATCCAGCCACCGATCCACGGCATCAACCAGAGCGCGAGCGTCCGCTGCGTCGTAGCCATTGGCCGCGTAGCGTTCCCGGTAGCCGCCCAGGACCTCGACGAAACCCGTGTGGGCGTGCTTGTTCTTTTCGGCCGCGGGACAGTGGTATTCATCCATGCAGCGTTCCTCGAAGCCGAAGTGGCCGCGGCAGTACTGATCCAGGAAGTCGAGCAGCACACTGTAGGTATTCCGCCCCTCGCCGGTGTCCAGGGCCGCGCGGAAATCCTCCGCGGTCTTGAAGATCATCCGGTGGTGCTCATCAATGCGCTGCACCCCCGTCGCGTAGGCTTCAATCCACTTCATTCTGGAATCCTGCCTTTTACCATGACCCCGGTCTGACCACCGTCCATCGTCATCGTCGTCTTGACCACGTGCCTCACGCGCGCATGTATGACCCGCATCATCATACCTCTTGACCACACTGCGTGAAAGGGGGCGTCCGAAACCAGCTCCATCGGTAGCTGGTATTGCAGGCTCCCTGCCGGGCCCATCCGAGTCACCGGATTGCGGGCTACCCCTGAAGATAGAACAAAGCAGGGCAGCATCGCCTGCCCTGCTCTCTCCACTTTGCGTGAGATCTTGCAGTTACTTCGGAGGGGCAACGCCCAGTTGGGCAAGCACTCCCATCACGCCGCCGCCCGGGACTCCGGCGGTCTCGAGACGGGTGATCTTGCCGTTCTTCACCGTAAAGGTGGCCGGTTCCTTGGGCAGGGACACATGCTTGCCGGTCGCAGGGACCGGAGCCATGCCTGGCATGGGCAGCTTCAGTTCCCCTGTCTGAGTGCCCGTGATCTGCAGGACGACGGTGACTTTCTCACCGTTCTCCTTGAAGTCTGCGGGGTTGAACTTCCAGTCGGGCATGGCCGTGCGCATCGCAGTCTGCAGGCCGATGAACTCGCGCTTGCCAACCGGCTCAGGTACGGGGCCGGCAAAAACCATGTCGTCGGCCAGCAGGCCGGCCATCTTGTCAAAGTCACCGGCGTCGGCGGCTGACAGCCCCGTTTTGACGATTTCCATTGGGTTCACTGCATTACACTCCTTACATCAAAAAAAAATCGGCAATGGCGAATCCATTGCCTGAGATGAGTATACTCCCGCGCGCGCGGAATAGATAGCGCAGTCTTGACAAGCATGTGCAGACATTCACAGCCAGCCAGCGCGTGCCTCAGCGACGACCTATTCGGATTGGCAGCGGCGACCAAGGGTAGGCATAACGGGGAGAGCGCCCGGCATCTGCGAGACTCACTACCAGTTGGCGTCGCCGCGCTGTTGCACGTCAACCTGAGCGACAGGTCAGGTGGTGTGCGCGATTCCTCGAGTTGTTTCTTTAAAGGCTTTGGCAAAGACCTTCTTGAGGACTGTTACGTTCACATCGCTGAGCGACTT
>JBGPAT010000350.1:0-3434 GCA_041480885.1 Anaerolineae bacterium | reverse complement strand
GGCGCGGCGATCCGTGACTCCAGGCGGACGGACATGTCGATTCGAATCACGAATGTGACCAAGTGCTACGGGCGTCTTCGGGCGGTGGACGACATCACGTTTGACGTGCGCGGCGGGGAGGTTTTCGCCTTTCTGGGGCCCAACGGGGCGGGCAAGACGACCACAATGCGCATTCTCACGGGTTATATGCCTCCCACTGAAGGCTCAGCGGCTGTGGCGGGCTACGACGTGGTATCGGAATCGCTCGAGGTCCGCAAGCGCGTGGGGTACCTTCCGGAGACGGTTCCTCTATATTCCGACATGACGGTCTACGAGTATCTGAAATTCATGGCCGATCTCCGTCAGCTTCCCGATTCTGAGGATCGCGCCTATGATACGCTGAAAATGGTTGGAATGGACAGCCGGGCCAATAGCTACATCAGCAGTCTGTCAAAGGGCATGCGCCAGAGGATCGGGCTGGCCCAGGCCCTGATCCACCATCCCGAGGTACTTATCCTGGATGAACCGACCATCGGCCTCGACCCGGGGCAGGTCGTCGAGGTGCGCGCCCTGATTCGGGAGATGGGCAAACAGCGCACCGTCCTGCTTTCAACGCACATTCTTACCGAGGCCCAGCAGATCTGCGACCGCGTGCTTATCATCAACAAGGGCAAGATCGTTGCGGAGGACACGCCTCAGAATTTGCAGGCGCGCCTGGTGGGCTCCGAGCGGGTGACCTTGCGCGTTCGCGGCGAGGCGGATGACCTCGCCCCAGTCGTGCAGAAGGTCAAAGGTGTGCAGAACGTGCACGCCGGATCGGATGGCACGCTGGAGTTTCAGTTCGCACCGGGCAAGGATGTGCGTCCCGAAGTCGCAAAGGCGGTAATTCACGCCGGGTATGACTTGCTGGAAATGCGCCCAGTCGGCATGAGCCTGGAGGAGATATTCCTGGAACTCACGCGCGATGACAACCGTTCCCGCCGCAAGGAGAAGTAGAAAATGCGAAACGTTTGGACGATCGCACGCCGGGAATACCACCGCTTCTTTACCAGCCCCGTCGCCTACGTGGTGGCATTCGTCGTCTTGTTGACGCTTGGGATCATGTTCGGGCTGACCATTCTCATCTACACGCAAAACGCCCTGGGCGGAGGTTTGGGCGGGGCCCCCTCCGCCCCCGACATCAGCGGGGTCACGGGTACCTTCACCTTCCTGTTGGTGCTCACAGTGCCCGCCTTGACTATGCGGCTGATATCCGATGAGAACCGCATGGGCACAATGGAGCTCCTGCTCACAGCTCCGGTGCGAGATTGGGAGCTCATCGTCGGCAAATGGCTGGGCGGCTTCCTCTTTATGCTGACCCTCATTGCGGTTACGGTCGTCTATCCACTTATCTTAAACAGCCTGGAGACCCCGGGCATCGATCAGCGCCAGCTAATGACGTCATATTTGGGTGTGATCCTCGTGACCGCCGCTTTTCTAGCGCTGGGTGTCGGTGCCTCATCCATGTTCAGCAATCAAATCGCCGCATTCTTCGCCACCTTGGGTCTGTTCATTTTCCTATGGTGGCTGGTGGGCTTCCCCGCTCAGTACGTAAGTGCTGGCGCCGATCTCTTCGGTTATCTCGATATGAAGGCGCACTTCTATAACTCCATGAACACTGGCGTGATTAATCTCTCGGACCTTGCCTACTATCTGAGCCTGATCGCTTTGGGCTTGTTCGCCGGCACGACGGCGATCGAAGCGCGGAGGTGGAGCTGATGCCCAAGAAGAAGAGCACGGCCCCGCGGTACGCAATTATCGGCTTGGTCCTTGCCGGCTTAGGCTGTGTCGCCACTGGCCTGTTGGCGCTCGTCCAGGGTACGGTTGCGTTGAAGCTGTTCACACCTGCCAATCCTGGGAGCCTGCCTCAATGGATTCTGATCAGCGTCGCCGCCATGATATTGGGTTTGGCGCTCTACGGAATTCTCAATCCCGCGGGCGTTCGCCGGTTCGCGTCCGGCAGGCAAGCCCATTATGGCTCAAATGCGCTTGTCATGTCTCTGGCCTTTCTGGGAATCATCTTTGTGATCAACTTGCTGGTGTTCCAGAACCCGAAATCCTGGGACTTCACGGAAGGGCAGCAGCACACGCTTGCCCCGCAAACGATTCAGGCATTGGCCGCATTGCCGGACAAGGTCACAGCCATCGCATTCTATACGGCGCAGACCCCCTCGGACACCGCACGACAGCTCCTCACCGATCTCAAAAGCAACTCCAAGGGGAAATTTGACTTTCGTTTCGCAGATCCGACCACCGATCCCATCCTTGCCCGGCAATATGGCATAACGGCCGACGGAAAGATCGTCCTCACCATGGGTAACCTAAAGGAGACGGCTTCGTTCACTGATGAGAATTCTCTGACGCAAGCGATGATCCAGCTGATCAGCCCAGAAGCTCGCGCGGTGTATTTTCTGACAGGCCATGGTGAACCGGACATAAACGGGACCGAGACGTCGTCCTTGTCCCGTGCTCGCGAGACGCTCGAGAGCAAGAATTACACCGTAAAAGCTCTAAATTTGGCCGCGACTAACAAAATCCCCGATGACGCCAAGGCCATTGTTGTTGCTGGACCAGCGAATGCCCTCTTGGATCAGGAGGTTGTGCTGCTGAAAGCCTACGTTGACAAGGGCGGTTCGCTGATCGTGTTGGAAGACCCGACGCCATTTACAAAGATGGGCACGACACCGGACCCACTGGCGGCCTACCTCCAGACGGACTGGGGCGTGACGTTGGACAATGATGTGGTCATCGACCTCACGAGCAATCAGCCGTTTAATGCCATCAGCTCGTCGTACAGCACGACCGCGGCTATCACGCAGCACATGACCACAGTAACCATCATGCCGCAGTCCAGGAGCCTCACCGTCGCGAAGACACTCCCCAAGGATGTCACGGTGACGCCCTTGATCCTCACTTCGTCGCAATCGTGGGGCGAGACTGACTTGAGTTCCCTGCAATCCAATCAGCAGATTGCCTACGATCCGGCTTCCGACATCGCGGGCCCCGTTACCCTGGCCGCGTCGGGCGAGAATGCGAGTACGAGGGGCCGAGTCGTCGTATTCGGAAACTCCGTCTTCACCACGAACAAAGGCTTCGACGCCTACGCCAACGGCGACATATTCACGAACTCCCTGGACTGGGCGGCGCAGCAAGGCAATCTGATCAATATCACACCGCGCACGCCGATCACGCGTACGTTCAATCCCCCGGCTCAGCTACCTTTCATTCTAATCTTGCTGAGCTCCGTGATCCTGATCCCCGGTCTGATCGTGGTAGCCGGAGTGTCCAATTGGCTGGCGCGCCGCAGGCAGGGCTAAGATGATACGACGAAACACCTGGCTTCTGCTCGTTATCCTGGCCGCACTGGTGGGATTTTCGTTCTATCTGCGGAATTCAAAGGCTAGGCTGGCGGCGGC
>JBGPAT010000349.1:0-3435 GCA_041480885.1 Anaerolineae bacterium | reverse complement strand
GGGAGTCACTTCGCGTCTCACTATTCTCCCCCGGTTGATAAGCAATTTTAGAGAAGGGCAGGTCTCCCTGCACGGGGCCCACCCTTCTTCACCGGCCCTCCCTCGTGGTTTGCCTGGGCCGCTGGCCGCTTTCTGCGAGGCCGAACTCGCTTCTCAGCTGCCGCCTCCCTGACGATCGCCTGCGATCTCGCCAGGGGCAATCCGCTGATCCAACTCCCTCAGGGCGGGTACGAAGATCATGCCTAACGTAGCCAGCGGGTACGCAAGGGCGACCGCGATCAGAAGCGTACGCAAGCCGAATGCCTCCGTGAGAAAGCCGGCCAGCAGCATCCCGAGAGGCATGGTGAGCCACGCCCCCGCCATGACCGAACCAAGCACCCGTCCGCGCATGTCGGACGGCACGCGTTCGTACAGGACTGTATCGATAATGGGATTGAGCGGGCTGGCAGCAATGCCCCCTAGCCCGGCGGCGAGCAGGATGACCCAGAAAGGCTGGTACAGTGCAAAGGCCCAGAATTGCAGGCTTGCCACAAAGAAGAGCGCCACGAACGTGACATAGCGCGGCAGGCGATGCCCGATCGCGCCGAACACGATTCCGCCCACGATGGCGCCGGCGCCGAAGGTCCCAAAGATAGCG
Organism: Anaerolineae bacterium; assembly: GCA_041480885.1. Classification (GTDB taxonomy): domain Bacteria; phylum Chloroflexota; class Anaerolineae; order Anaerolineales; family Villigracilaceae; genus Fen-1038. The sequence continues at coordinate 2,798 of JBGPAT010000349.1, read as the reverse complement.
CCGAGGTTCGTTGCGCTGCCGAAAACCCGAATCACGTAGACCGGCAGGAGCACGCCGGTGAAGATCGCGTCGATGAAATTGGTGAGCATCAGGATCAGGACCAGGCTCAAGATGAGTTGATGGCCTTGGACGAACTTCAGGCCGCTGAGGATCTCCTCAAAGTACTTCCCCTGTGCCGCCGGCCTGGGTGCGGTGGTGTGCGGCCTGATCGTCACGGCGACTACCGCTGCAGAAATCAGGAAGGACGCCGCATCGAGCCAAAGCACGTTTGCGGTGCCCATCAGGGTAATCAAGAGTCCCGCGAGCGGAGCTCCGATCAACCGTGAGCCGCGCTCCACCGTCTGTCCGATGGAAGTCGCACGCTCCAGCGGCATTTTCGCCAACGCTGCCAGCTCGGGGATCAACGCCGCGCGCGCCGTCGTTCCGGGCGTATCCAGCAGGCCGCCCAGGAACACGAGCAGCATCAACTGCCAGAATTGCAGGCCGATGGTGAAGTGCAAGAGGGGGATCAGTGCGACGGTGACGCCGCTGGCAAGATCCGCGATGATGCTGGTCGGCTTGTAGCCAAGTCGGTCGATCAGCGCGCCACCCAGGAATCCGGCCAGGACGACCGGCAGGACGGTAAAGAAACCCGTGATGCCCGTCTGGGCGGCGCTGCCCGTAGTTTGCAGAACGAACCAGGGGATCGCAATTGCGGCCAGGACATTGCCCGCCATTGAGATGGCGTTCGCGGCGAATAGCGAAACGATGGGCACCCGCTGCATCATGGGATTGGATCAATTGTGGGCCAAGTAGGATTTGCCACGAACCCCGCTCTGGGGAACCTGCAACCAAGCGTATTCAGGCCCAATTCCAGTTCGGCTATGCTTCTGGGCAAGTCCACATGGTCAAAATGCCCCTCGGGCTTGGCTCGTCTGAAAGTGTGGAGTAGGTGGGTGGTAAGCGCAATGCCCATCTGGCCGGCTCCGTAGCCGGAAGAACAATGCTCTAGATCAGATCTGCAAGCGAGGCGAATAGCTGCGGGTAAGCCTTCTGCCAGTCTCTTGGCTTGTCCCGGCCGAAGCGCAGCATGACGCAATCTTTGTCGGGTGCTACGTAGATGAACTGGCCAAGATTGCCGACCGCCATGAACCGCCCCTTGCCCGAACGCGGGATCCACCAAAGGTACCTGTAATTCGTCCAGTCCGCGTTCGCCTCGACCGTGGTCGATTCCACCACCCAGTTTGCAGGGACCACTTGCCTGCCATTCCACTCCCCGTGCTGAAGGTAGAGGCGGCCGAATTTGGCAAAATCAATTGCGCGCGCGTTCAGACCACTCTCCATCTTCTCCATGCCGGAACGTTGGCTGTCCAAACTCCAGGAGGCGGGGTACTCCATCCCCAGCGGTTTCCAGATTTTCTCCTGCAAGTATGCGGAGACTGTATCACGAGTTACGCGCTCGATAAGCATGCCAAGCAGTAAGAGATTGTAGTTGTTGTACTGAAAACGCACCCCGGGCGTCTCGCCTGGCCTGGCACGTCTGGCGAGTTCACGTATGTCCGGTGTGTAGTAGATGCGCGGGTCATCATCCCACGGGAGGAAACCGTGGGCGTGGTACTTGAGCCCGGAGCTCATTCCCACCAGATGGCGAATGGTGATTGCTTGCCAATGGGGCGCCGCCAATTCCGGCAGATACTTTATGATCGGGTCATCCAGCCGGTCGATCAATCCTTCGTGTACGGCAATGCCGATCAGGGCCGATACAAAGGACTTGACCGTTGAGAACGAGGTGCAAATCGATGCATGATCGTATCCGTTGTAGTAGTGCTCGAACAGCAACTTGTCATCCTTGATCAGCAGGAACGCGACGGTGCCGTTGCGTTCCAAGAACTGATCCAGCGTCGCCGCCCGAGACCCCACGCTTTCGGCGGGGATGGCTTTATCGAAATCTGACGGCAGCGAGGCGCTGTTTTCGATGGTTTGGAAATGAAATACAGGAGGCGCATTCTGAATAGCGCGGGCCGGAAAGACCCGAAAATCTGAGAGGCCGACGGTATTCAGAAAGATGTAGCGCACGAGATACGACGAATCCATCCAGGCCTTCATTGTCATAATCCGAGGCGAACCTCAAGTGCAATCTATTTCGGCAGAACAGCAACCCCCAATGCCGGGACACCGAAGACCAGCAGGATCGTTACGCCTGTTTGGCAAGCTGCGCAAGAACCTTGGTCACGATCACGGCCACACCCATGGATACAGCAATGGCATTGCCGACGGTCTTGATCAAACTTGGCTTCACGGTGTATTCTCGTTCTCCCTATGATAGCACCACACGCAAAGACACAGCCCCCCTTCTGATGGGGTCTCAGGCTGGCCCGCGTAACCACTCTGCCGCCCAAGTGGCCAATCTGTGGATTCGCCCGGCAAATCAGGTCGCAACTTTTCCTCACTGTGGAATAGGTGTCTTTGTATTCAACAATGCAAGTATGATGCAGAATAGTTCTGATACTGGTGGTCACAGGTTTGGCCCTGCCTACGACCCAGCGTACTCAGGTCGCAGACAGCGTCCCCGTGCTTGTTCTTAGGAGATCCCGCGAGGCGGGGCTCAACTCCAATTAGGCGACGATTCTGCTTCCTGCCCCAGCCTAAATTCGCGCTTGGTAGTTCTGTTGTCTAGAAACCATTGGCCTGCATCTGGATGCACCGCGCCCACGAGCCGCGATTCCGAACATGTCCCATCGTTTTTGAAGGCACGCCTCCCCAAGCTGGAGTGAGTCAGTTCAGGGTGCCATTGGCGTCGCGGGCGGCGTGCGGTCTTT